>NZ_MEGP01000002.1:0-167158 GCF_001725555.1 Thiobacillus sp. SCN 63-57
GGTCGTTCCCGCGACGAGTTCCATGTCCCGGTCGGCTGTGATTTCCATGAACGCACCCGCTACCTTCTGGCCAGGTGCCGTGGCACGCACCCAGGCATGGTCGATCTTCACATCGCCGGCCCAGGACCAGACGGGGGAAGCGAGGGCGGCCAGCAATAGAAAAGCATGGGGATGGCGACGTGAGCGCATGAGAGAAAACTCCTGAAGTTGAAAAGGATTACCGGGATTCCATACCCAATGCATGCAGGACCTTCAGGGCATCGACCGTGGCCGCGACATCGTGAACGCGCACGATCGCCGCGCCTTTCAGTGCGGCCAGCGTGGCCGCCGTGATACTGGCGACCAGCCGTTCCGGCGCCGGCCGGCCGGTGAGCGTGCCGAACAATGATTTGCGCGAGATGCCCACCAGGGTCGGCGACGCCAATGTAAAACGGTCCAGTGCCTGAAACAGGGCGATGTTGTGCGCGGGCGTCTTGCCGAAGCCGAAGCCGGGGTCCCACAGCAGGCGTTCCCGGGCGATGCCCGCCCGCGCCGCCGCCTCCGTACGCAGGTGCAGATATTCCAACACCTCCGCGACGACGTCGCCGTATCGCGGCTGCTGTTGCATGGTCTGCGGCGTGCCCTGCATGTGCATCAGGCAGACACCGCAGTGCGAAGCCGCCACGACCTCAAGCGCACCGGGCGCGCGCAAGGCATTGACGTCGTTGATCATGTCGGCCCCTGCGTGCAGGGCGGCCGCCATCACCGGCGTCTTCATGGTGTCGATCGACAGTGCGGCGCCGCAGTCGCGCAGACCTTCGAGCACCGGCAGCACCCGCCTCAATTCCTCCTCGGCTTCCACCGGGGTGGCGCCGGGCCGGGTGGATTCGCCGCCGATATCGAGGATGTCGGCCCCCTCTTCGCGCAGTCGCAACCCATGCTCGATAGCACGCTCGCGGGCGGCATAAAGCCCGCCGTCTGAAAACGAATCGGGCGTCGCATTGACGATGCCCATGACCAGGGGACGCGCCAGCGTAAAGTGGAAACGTCCACAAGTGAATGCCGTCATGCCGGGTCGAATTCCAGTACTTCGCAGTGATCCACCCAGACATTCCACATCTCGGGCAGGCTCAGCTTCCGAAAATGTCCCGTCACGGCCTGCAGGACCTCGTGATGCGCCACCACCAGCACCGTGGACGCGTCTTCATGTTCGATCTCTTCCAGGAAGCCGTGCACGCGTCTGACCATCTCTGCATAGGACTCGCCTGCAGGCGCCTTCCATGAAAATGGATCGGCTGCACCGCGCATGGCCGACAGATACTGCGCAACCGGCTGACCTTCGTAGCCGGTGTTGCGATCGTCGAGCCGGCCATCCACATGGATGTCGGCGCAATGGGACGCGTTGACGATGGCCGCGGTTTCGTGAGCGCGCTTCAGGCGCGACACATACACGCGCCGGATCGGCACATCCCGCAAGCGTTGTGCGGCCGCCGCCGCCTGCAACCGCCCCTTCGGCGTCAGCGACACCGGAACGGCCGGATCGGCATTGCACAGGCCGCGCAGGTTGTACTCGGATTCGCCGTGGCGCAGACACACCATTTTCATGCCAGCACCAGGATCTCCCCTTTGCCGCCGAAGGCCAGATCGCCCATGTAGCGGTGTGCTTGCGTGGAAGCCGGCAGCAGCCCGGGCAGGAAGCTTTCCGCATGCCGATGCAGCAATCCCAGGTAACTCAGGTCGACCCGACCCGAATCATTGAAGCTCAGTGGGATGGCTTCGGGACTGCGGCCCAGGATCAGGCTTCCGCGTCGCAGGCCGGATCCCGGCAGGGTACCGCAGCCACCCGCCACCACGAGCGTGCCGGCGAGAAGCCGCGCGCCGCAGGCGTCGCCCGCCTGGCCGCGTACGAGAATCAACCCGCGCCGCATGCGATCGCCGAGACGATCGCCAGCATTGCCCTCGACCGCCACCACGCCGCCCGCCATGCCGGTACGGTCGCCAATCAATGCGGCACCGAGCCAGTCGCCGGCATTGCCCCGAATGCGCAACAGGCCGCCCATCATGCCGTTGGCGGCGCCATCTCCGGCATCGCCGTGGATATCGAGTTCGCCGCCGCGCATCCCCTGCGCGGCGTAATGCCCTGCCGGTCCTTCGATCCGCACGCTGCCCGTGCTCATGCCCTTGCCCAGGCAATCGAGTCGATCGCTGTCCGTACGGATCACCAGCATGTCGGTTTCGTCCACGTCCACCTCGAACAGGTCGCCCAGCATCATGGGGTTGCCTGCCAGATGGATGATCTGCTTCGCGATGTCATCCGCACGCCGCCCGGCGAGCGTTTCCGGCAGTACGCCGGTCATGTCGACACGTCCGTTCGGCACGGCGCGCAAGCTCAGTGTCGTCATGCCAGAATCTCCCGCAACCGATAGTGGAACTGGCCCAGCTTTCCGCCGTAGTTGCCCGCCGACAAACGTACGATGCCACCTGCCGCACCGATCCCGCAGACCGCATCCATGCCGGCCTTCATCGCCACGCGCATGTCGGCGTCGGTGACGGCATCGATCACGATCTCGAGCACGGCGTCCACGCCCGGACTGAGCTCGGTTTTCGCCACGCCGCGCAGGGTCGGACAGAAGGCATCGTTGGTGGAGGCAGGCAGCGCCTTGTATTTGGAGCCCACCTTGGAGCCCGAGCGGACCACCCCACCCGGGAAGGGCGCGATGGCGCCAGGAACGCGCAGGATGGCATCCACTGCCGCTTCGCAGGCGGCCAGCGCCCGGCTGCGCGAACGCGCCAGGACCAGGAAATTGCCGCCGCCGACCGAACGCATCAGGCCGGTCGTTTCCTCGGCCAAAAACTCGCCGTCCATCACCGGGATGCGCCAATAGCGCCGTCCGGCAATGAGTTTGGACATCTGCCAGCCGTCGCCGAAATAGCGCAGGTTCTTGCCCAGCGGCAGCGACTCTTCGCCTTCGCAGCCGGCGAACACGGCCGTGGTGGGACAGGTCAGCACGCACTGGCCGACACGCCGCTCCAGCTGTTTGGCCAACTCCTTGGTGGAGACCGCAAACAGCAGGCCGGCCACGCCAGGGCGCCCGTCGGGTGTTTCCTCCGGAGACAACTCGCGTTCGATGCCCGCCTCGCAGCCGCAGGCGATGACCGAGGTGGCAAAGCCGAAGGCGGCGTTGGCCGCATGCTTTGCCCAGGTCAGGTTGTCCGCGGTGATGACAATGCGGGTTGCCTTCATACCGAAGGCTTCCGCATAGGTGTCGTCGATGTATACGCCATTGATGATCACGCCGCCCTCCCCTTGCACACATGGGGAATCAGTTTGCTGGCGCCGCACGTGCAGATCTCGTCGTCGCTTATGCGGACGTTTTCCATCCTGACTGTCATGTAACGGTCGAAATAATCCTTCAGGGGTTTCTCGATGCCCTTGTCGTACTCGGGCTTCACCACGTGCAGTGCACCATTGACCACGTTCACCACCTTGCCGTCGCGCACGATGAGCTGGCCGTCCTTGAACACATACTCGGGCTGCGCAAACATGGCCTCGCGGTCGGCATCGTCGCGATAGACCACGATATCGGCCGCCGCCCCTTCACCCAGATGGCCGCGATCGGTCAGGCCGAGGGAGCGGGCCGGTGCAGCGCGCGTCATGATGGCGATCTCGTAGAGGCTGTATTCCCGATCCAGACTGCGCAGCTGGCTGTGCGCGGCGGCCTCGGCGTTGATCTCGTCCAGCTTCGAATCGCGGAAGCGCTTGTCCATCAGCAGGCGAATCAGGTGCGGATAGCTGGTGAAGGGCGCACCGTTGGGATGGTCGGTGGTCAGGAAGATGCGCCAGGGATCGTTGACACGCAGGAACAGTTCCAGACCGATCGCCCATTGCAGGGCGTTGACGAAATTCTTGTCGCGGTACTTGAACGGAACCACGCCGCAGCCCGCGTCGCATTCGATGTCCATGACCACCCATTTGTCCGGGCTGGCATGGCGATGGTTGCCGTACTGCTTCATGCTGTCGCCCGAGACGGTCACCGTCTGGCCGAACAGGACTTGTCCGACATCGGCCGACACATTGCGCATGCGGTTGATGGCATCGGCGATACGCTCGGCTTCGGAGGAAAACTTGCGCTCGCCTTCGGTGCCATAACTGTGGAACTGGATGTGGGTCAGATGGATGGGCAATCCCTCCGCCGCGGCCATGGTTGCCAGGGTGGTGTCGGCATTGCCGGGAACGCCCAGGTTGCTCGCGTGCACGTGCAGCGGGTGCGCCACACCCAGGTCGTGCACAGCCCGCGCGAGTGCCTGCACCACCTGTCGGGGTGTCACGCGGTAATAGGGATGGGCCTCGTCCAGATCCAGGCTGCGGGCATTGAACTTGAAGGCAGAGATGCCGCCCGGATTCACCACCTTGATGGCCATGGCCTGGCTCGCATCCAGCGTCCAGCCCACGTAGTCGTTGATCAGGCGCTGGTCCGCCCCGCTGGCCAGCATGCGCAGGAAAAAGTCGTCACTGCCGAGCATGGCGTAGGCGCCCTTGTCCACCATGGGCGTATCGCCCATCTCAAGATGGGTATGACGCGCGTTGGTGGGCTGCATGGCCGGCTCGAAGCAGGCGGTATAGCCCATCTCGGCATAGCGGTAACCGGTGGTCCAGGTCGAGGGCGCGGCGTGACCACAGCCGGCATGCATGCCGCCGCTGGTCGGGAGCGGATCCTGGCGGTGGTCCTCCGGCAACAGCGCCCGCGCAATGTTCAGTTTGCCGCCGCCGATGTGCGTATGCAGGTCGATGGCGCCGCCCATCACCACGCGGCCGGCGAGATCGATGTCGCGATCGATTCTCGCATCCGGCCCTGGTGCGGCCACGATGCGGCCATCCTCGATATAGAGATCGCGGACCTCGCCATCGACGCCGTGCGCAGGGTCGTAGATCCGGCCATTCTTAAGCCGCAGCATGATTCGTCTCTCCCTGGATGATGGCAAGGACCTGGGCCACGCTCGGCAGGCTGGACGATGCGGGCGCCGACAAGGGCAAGGCCACCACCGCATCCATCCGATGCAGGAAACCCGCATGCTGTACACCCGGAACGGCCACCGGAATGAACACATCCGGCGCCCGGGCAAACCGCATGTCGGCCCGACCCAGCACCACGGTCGGACAATCCACGGCAGGGGGCGTGCGTTCGGGATCGAACGCCGATATCCAGACCAGCGCATCCACCTCCCCTGTTTTCAGCAGACGGTCGCTGTCGAACAGCAGCGGTTCATAGCGCGGACCGGCGATTTCGTATGCGGTGCGCAAGGGGTAGCCGGTCTGCCAGGTGCAGGTTTGCGCGGCCGAGGTGCCACCATCGTCGCCCCCCAGAGGCAACCCGGACCATCGCGTCGCCTGGTTGAGATCCTTGACCAGATTCACGGCCGACTGGATGGTCAGATCGGCCTGCGGAAAATCCAGTTCCGCCGCGTTCCAGACCAGCACACCATAGCGGGCCGCACGCATATCGGCCAGCAGGGCCTCGATCTGCCCGATCGACACGCCCGCCACGTCTGCGGCACGCGTAGGCATCCCTGCCAAGCTGGCGCGCATGACGGCAAATAATTCGCCCAGGCGGCCCGCATCGATCGGGATGGACGAAACGGATACGCCGTCCATGACGGGAATGGACGGCACGGGATCGCCCAGAACCACGACCTTGCGCGTCAACTCGCCAAACTGGGACGCCGGGGCAAGACAGCGTTCGAAGAAACGCGGATAGCGCGAGGCATCCGTGCCCGCCAGCACGATCAGGTCGGCACGGTTGCGCACCTCGGACAGGGTGGTCGTCACCCAGCCGCCATCCTGGAAAGCCTGCACATTGCGGAACTGTGCGCGGCCATGCATGTGATCGACCACCCCCCCCAGCTTTTCCGCCAGCGACAGGGCAGCGCGATGGCCCGTGACATCGCATCCCAGTCCGCCGATCAGCGGGCGGTGCGAACCTGACAGGATGATCGCCGCCGACCGGCAAGCTTCATCCAGGCTGATGGGCAAGCCGGCAATCATGGCCTGGCCAGGGTCCGGGATGGAAAACAACCGCGATGCGCGGGGACACGCCGGGCGTTCGAGCCGCACGCCGTCCCCCTCGCGCACGACTTCCAGATCGTCACACAGCAAACCGCAAAAAGGACAACAAACCGAAGGACTGGACACTGAGATAGAAGACTCAAAAAGACTGAAGTGCCAAAGCATTTAGCAGGATCCATGCCATGCATGTCGCGGCTGCGCCTATGTGTCTGGCCAGGCAGGCAGTTTCCCGTCGACGCATGCCGCCTTCCTCCATAAAAGATGTCACGCGGCCGATGCGAGCGGCGTGACAGTCTGTCACATCGTCGCTCTGAGCATGTAAAGCTAGACGATTGATTATTTATGTATTTTCCCATTGGCATAGCAATTGCTTCCAGAGGCTTACACGCTTTGCACCACTCCATATACACATGCCACATACCGCCACGATCAGCGTTACCGTACGAGCCTCCGCACGGCTACACATGGGGTTTCTCGACCTCAATGGCGGACTGGGGCGGCGCTTCGGCAGCCTGGGTCTGTCACTGGATGAACTGGCCACGACGCTGACCGCCTATCCGGCCGAACAGGTTTCGGCAGAAGGTCCGCAATCCGAGCGGGTGGAATCGTTCGCACGCCAATCGCTCGCGGCCATGGGCATTACGGACGGCACCTATATCCAGGTCCATCAGGCCATCCCCGATCACGCCGGCCTCGGCTCGGGTACCCAACTCGCCCTGGCCGTCGGCACGGCGCTTGCCCGGCTGTATGACGTGGATTGGCCGGTCCACGACATGGCCAGGAAATTGAATCGGGGCGCGCGTTCAGGCATCGGCCTGGGCCTGTTTACGCAGGGCGGATTCGTGGTGGATGGCGGACGCAAGGACGAAGGCGACCCGCCCCTGGTGATTTCGCGCATCGAGTTTCCCGCGCAGTGGCGCGTGATCCTGGTGATGGACAAGACCTACAAGGGCTTGCACGGCGAGCAGGAAAAGCGGGCCTTCGCCGCCCTGCCAAAATTTCCCGAGGCGCGAGCCGCGCACCTGTGCCGGCTCGCGCTGATGCAGGCCATGCCGTCCCTGGTCGAGCAGGATCTTCCGGGATTCGGCGCCGCCATCCACGCCATCCAGCAGACGGTGGGCGATCATTTCGCGCCGGCCCAAGGCGGACGGTTCGCCAGCCATCACGTGGCCAGCGCACTGGCCTGGCTGGCACGGAACGGCGCCGAAGGCATCGGGCAAAGCTCGTGGGGACCCACCGGTTTTGCATTGATCGACTCGGAAATTCAGGCACGTTCCCTGGCACGTGCCGCGTACAACGAGTTCGGTACCGAAGGGCTGGAATTCATGGTGTGCTCCGGCCGCAATCGCGGCGCGGAAATCCGTACCGAAGCATACCGAGCCCAGGCGCATTCCTGAATAACAACAGCTGGAGAAAACAATGGAAAAACCCTATTTGCTGCACTTCGCCACGCCCGGCACACGGGTCAGCCCGTTTGACGTGAACATGGCCTACGATGCCGGCTGGAACGCCGTGATCCCGTATTCGGGCGTAGGGCTGGAAGACATCGCAGGCTTTACCCAGGACGCCATCTTTTCCCGGGGTCCGAAAGGCGTGAAGCACACCGGCATCTTCATCGGCGGACGCGATCCCATGCTCGCCGCCGGCATGCTGGACGCCGCACGCAAGGCAATGGTGCCGCCCTTCGAAGTGTCGGTCTTCGCCGATCCGAGCGGCGCCTTCACTACCGCCGCGGCCATGATTGCCGCCGTGGAAAAAGCCCTGACCAGCACCCATGGCAGCACGCTTGCCGGCCGCCGCGTCACCGTTTTCGGCGGCACCGGCCCGGTTGGCATGATTGCTGCCGTGCTCGCCGCCCAGGCGGGCGCCGAGGTCACGATTCCCGGCCACGATGGCCTGTTCCGGGCACAGTCCGCCGCCGAGGCCATCCAGGCCCGCTTCGGCGTGACGATACGCCCCATCGATGCCAGTTCCGACGATGCCAAGGCGGCGCTCATCGCGGACACCGAAGTCGCGCTCGCCACGGCGAAGGCCGGCGTCCAAGTGATGGGGCCCGCGCATCTCGCGCACGCGGCACGCTTGCTGGTGGCGGCCGACATCAATGCAGTCCCGCCGGCCGGGATCGAAGGGATCGGCGTCATGGACGATGGCAAGCCGCTTGTGGCAGCCTCCGGGCATGCCGTGGGAATCGGTCCGCTCGCCATCGGCAACATCAAATACAAGGTTCAGCAAGGCCTGCTGCAGGCCATGCTGCGCACGGACAGCCCGCTTTATCTGGGCTTTGCCGACTGTTTGCGCGAGGCCCGGTTGCATGCCGCCTAAGGCCTTTCTGCTCACCTCGTTGTCCGGGCGCATACTGGCCAAGGCGGCAGCGCGCGCACAGCGTTCGGTCGTCGGGATCGATGCCTTCGCCGACCAGGATACCTGCGGGATGGCCTTGAAATGGACACGCTCGCCGCTGGACCGCAACGGCGAATTCGACGCGACCGCCATGCTGGATGCGGCCGACTCGGTCTGTCCGCCTGCCGCCTGTCTCGGTCTGGTCTATGGATCGGGACTCGAAGCCCAGCCGGCTCTGCTGCGCGGACTGTCCGAGGGGCGGATCGTACTGGGCAATTCGCCGGAGGTCCTGGAAACCGTCGCGGATCCGGAACGCTTCAGCAACCTGCTCGCGGCGCTCGGCATTCCCCATCCGGCAACCCGCATGTCACGCCCTGCAGAGGTCGCCGGTTGGCTGTCCAAACAGGCCGGCGCATGCGGCGGCACGCATGTACGCCTCGCATCCGCCTTGCCCGAAAGCGATGCGGGACGCTATTTCCAGCAACAGGTTGCCGGCGAGGAATGGTCCTTCCTGTTTCTGGCCAATGGGCGCGACATCTGCTCGATCGGTTTCAACCAGCCCCTGACAACCCCGCCCCAGGCATCCGGACGTTGGAGCTATGCCGGTGCGACACGCATGGATGCCGGCCCGGCCGGGGTCGACGAAGCCGTCACGCATGCGGCACGCGCGCTCACCGCTCGGCTCGGCCTGGTCGGCCTCAACGGCCTCGATTTCATTGTCACCCCCTCCGGCTGGGTATTGCTGGAACTGAATCCGCGTCCGCCCGCCACACTGGAATTATGGGATGTGCCGCTGCTGCCCTGCCTGTTCGATCTGCACGTCGAAGCCTGCAAGGGCCGACTGCCGGCCCGCCTGCCCCAGCCGGGCGGCAGCATGGCCGTGGCAGTGGTCTACGCCGAAACCCGCCTGTTGATCCCGGCCGATTTCGCTTGGCCTTCCTGGTGTGCTGATCTGCCTTGGGCCGACAGCGTGATCGAGGCCGGCGACCCTGTCTGCACGGTCCGTGCGGACGGCCCGGATGCGGCCACCGCCCGGTACCAGGCGCTCGGCCGGCGTCAGGAGATCCTTCAGTGGCTGGATCGTTTCGCCTCCCCCACAGCCGGCTGGAATGACCATGCCGTCGCGCACTCCACTCAGATGTTCCCTGCCTGATGACACACCCGATGAATCACATTCCCAGCGTCAACCAGCTCGCATCCCCCTTGGTCGAATACCTGGTGGACCACGCCGCGGAACTGCGCCTGGCGGTTTCGCGGCAGGACAATGGCGTACGCATCGTCGATGCCGGCATCCGGGTGGCGGGCGGCATCGAGGCAGGCCGGCGCATCGCCGAAATCTGCCTCGGCGGCCTCGGACGCGTCACGCTCGTTCCGGCCGCTGCCCAGGCCGCCTGGCCCTGGGAGTTGTCCGTTTCCACCGCACAGCCGGTGCTGGCCTGTCTGGGCAGCCAGTACGCCGGATGGAGCCTGTCGCACGGCGAAGGCAAGGGCAGTTTCTTCGCATTGGGATCGGGTCCCGGCCGTGCCCTGGCCGGCAAGGAAGAACTCTTCGGTGAACTCGCTTATCGCGATCGCGCGGACTCGGCCTGCCTCGTCCTGGAAACCGACAAGATCCCGCCGCTGCCCTTGCTGGACAAGATCGCTGGCCAGTGCGACGTCTCCCCCGACCGGCTGACCTTGATCCTGACGCCCACCACCAGTCTGGCCGGCGGCGTGCAGGTAGTGGCCCGCGTACTCGAAGTGGCCCTGCACAAGGCGCACTTCCTGGGTTTCCCGCTCGATCACATCGTCGACGGCATGGGTACGGCTCCGGTCTGTCCGCCGTCACCGGATTTCCTGACCGCCATGGGCCGCACCAACGATGCGATTCTTTTCGGCGGCCGCGTCCAGTTGTTTGTCGCCGGCGAGGAAGCGGCGGCCGAGGCGCTTGCGCAGCGTATGCCGAGCGAGGCTTCCAAGGATTATGGCCAGCCTTTCGCGCAGGTTTTCAAGGCTGCCGGACACGACTTCTACAAGATCGACCCGCTGCTGTTCGCGCCGGCGCAGATCATCGTGACCAGTCTCGGAACAGGGCGCAGTTTCCGCGCCGGCCAGCTCAACTCAGACCTGCTGGAGCGCTCGTTCTCATGACACGCCGCATCGCGATCTTCACCGACGATCCGGGCTGGCACGGCAAGCAGCTCAAGCGTGCGTTCGCGCGCAGAGGCTACGCGGCCAGCTACCAGTCGCTGACGGATTGCCGGGTGGACCTGGGCCAGAGCGGCGGCGTGGCGATACCCGGTTTCGAGCATGAACTGCCCGACGGCGTGTTCGTGCGCGGCGTGCCGGGCGGAACCCTGGAACAGGTCATCCTGCGTCTCGATTTTCTGCACGTGTTGCCGTTGCTGGGCGTGCCCGTCTACAACTCGGTCCGCGCCATCGAAAAAAGCGTGGACAAGGCCATGACCAGCCTGCTGCTGCATCGGGCAGGTATTCCGACGCCACCCACGTGGGTGACGGAGTCCGAATCTCAGGCGCGCGCGCTGATCATGCGCGAAATTGCGCTGGGGCACGAGCTGGTATTGAAGCCGCTGTTCGGTTCCCAGGGAGCGGGTCTCAAGCGCTTGGCTTCTCCCGCCGATCTCCCGCCGGGCGAGGCATACCAGGGCGTGTATTACTTGCAGCGCTACATCGGCGGCGCGACGGGTTCATGGGAGGACTACCGGGTGCTCGTGGTCGGCGGCCGCAGCCGTGCCGCCATGACGCGCCAAGGCACCAGCTGGATCAACAACGTGGCCCAGGGCGCCGCCTGCCGGCCTGCCCCCATCGACCCGGAGTTGTCCAGACTGGCCGAGGACGCCGCCCGTGCACTCGACATGGACTATGCGGGCGTCGACCTGATACGCGATCCGGAAGGCCGCCTCAACGTGCTGGAAGTGAACAGCATTCCGGCCTGGCGCGGCCTGCAAAGCGTCGTCAAGGACAATATCGCCGCCATGCTGGTGGATGACTTTCTCGACCGGCACGTGGTCAGGGAATCCCGGGAGCAGTGCGCATGAACGCCCTGCTGCAAATGCCCGTCGCCCCGCCTGCGAGATGGACGTGGTCGCCTTCAAGCCCGGCAACGTGAGCTGGGAATCCCCGGGGCACGGCATGACCGCCGAGGATTTCCTGATCAGCGCCAAGGCAGCCGCGCCGCATGTCGCCAATCCCGACCTTGAAATCGGCGAACGGATCTACCGCGCAGTCGAGGCAACCCGGGAAGCGGTCGGCTGCAATACCAACCTCGGCATCGTGTTGCTGGCTGTGCCGCTCATTCATGCCGCCCAGCACTGCATGCCAGGAGATATCCTGGCGCACCGGCTCCAGCGCAGCCTGGCTGCACTCACTCGCGATGACGCGGAATGGGTCTACCGGGCCATCCGGCTGGCCGCACCTGGCGGGCTCGGCGAAAGCCCTCGCCACGATGTTCGGGAAACGCCGGTCGTCACGCTGCTGGAAGCCATGCGGGAAGCGGCTGCCCGGGATCGCATCGCCTATCAGTACACCCATTGCTATGCAGACATCCTCGGTCCCGGACTGGTTTCACTGCATCAGGGACGCATGCACTGGGGCAGCGAGACAGCGGCGGTCACGACCGCCTATCTCGGATTCATGGCCAGTTTTTCCGACAGCCACATCTGGCGCAAACACGGCAGCAGTGCAGCGGGTGCCGTGAGAACAATGGCCTTCGATTGCATTGCCCGCTTGGGCCAATGCGCCGACTGGACTTGCGCCAAAACCCATTTGACGGGTCTGGACACGACCCTCAAATCCACAGGTTTCAACCCGGGCACGAGTGCCGATCTGACCGTGGCGGCATGGCTGACAGATCAGCTTCTGCACGGGGAGGCAACCTGTATTCCAAACCATACCCAGGGGGATTCTCAGTTTGTTTGATCTACTGAAACACCTGGTTGGTCATGCAACAAGTGGTCAGCCGACGGACGACTCGGCGCTGGCGAGCCGCTATAACCCAACCGAGTCTGTTCAACTTAAGGAGTAAATGATGGCGAAAATCAATAGCGTAATGGTCGGTGAATCCCTGGTTGGCGAAGGCAACGAAGTAGCCCATATCGATCTGATCATGGGCCCGCGCGGCAGCGCCGTTGAAGCGGCGTTCTGCAATGGCCTCGTCAACAACAAAGACGGATTCACTTCCCTGCTGGCTGTTGTGGCTCCCAACCTGCAGACCAAGCCCAACACCATGATGTTCAACAAGGTGACCATCAAGGGTGCCAAGCAGGCCGTTCAGATGTTCGGACCGGCCCAGCGCGGCGTGGCGATGGCTGTCGCCGATTGCGTGGAAGACGGCACCATCCCGGCCAATGAAGCGGACGATCTGTTCATCTGCGTGGGCGTGTTCATCCACTGGGAAGCCGAGGACGACGCCAAGATCCAGGACTACAACTACGAAGCCACCAAGCAATCCATCAAGCGTGCCATTACTGGCACACCCAAGGCGGCTGAGGTGGTTGCCCAAAAAGCGAAGGCCGGCCACCCCTTCGCCGCGCATATCTGATCGGGAGAACGGGCGTGATTTGCAAGGAATGTGGGGCCATGGTGAGCGAACTCGACAACGGGCACCTGCTCGCCTGCAGCGGCCTTACCTTGCAGGAATATGCATTACGTCACGCCTTGCCGCTCGACCTGCTGGTATCGCCGGACAGGATCGAGGCAGGCGCCGCGCAGGCGGAGCTCCCGCTCATGCCTGTCGCCGTACCTGACGAGACGGCACGGGCCGTGCTGGCCGGCTTGCGCCTGGCTGGCAAGGTCCATGATGCCGGATCGGTCTGTTTCGTCGAGGGCGAGGTCTCCTGGCTGGATCTGTTGTTCTGCGATCTGGCGCAACTCGCTCCCTACGGCTTCCGGTTTCACCAGGAATATCACTACGCGCCCGGCACTCATCGGGTCGTGGCGAAAAACCGCCTGGTGACGCAAAAGCGCAATCTGGTCGGCCCCTGGCTCCCCGCCAGGGTGCCTCCACCGGAACAGCGCCTGAAATATGCAACTTATCTGGCCCATGCAGCCGAACTGCATGCCGGATTTTTATTCCTGCCTTTCGCTTCGAACGACGAAGCCGAAGCGGCAACCGAATTCCTGTCGCGCGAATTGAACGTGCGCACCCGCCATCTGCTGGCTGCCGGCACGCCGCTGCTGCGCACGCTGACCAAGGCCGACACGACGCGCCTGCTGGACAGCCTGCGCGGCGAGCTCGAAGCCATGCCCGGCGTCTGGCCGCGCTTCCATCCGGATACCCCGGAGGTCACGGTGAGCAAGGAGGTCGTGTTCGATTCCGCCCACTTCCTCACCGACCATCCCGCCAAATGCAGCAACCTGCATGGCGGACGCTACGTCCTGCACGTCAAGGTACGCGGGCAGATCGACCCGATCACCGGCTGCGTACTGGATTACGGCTATCTCAAGCGCGTGGTCAACACCCGCGTGGTGGAGCGCTTCGACCACCACACCCTCAACTACGCCGGGCCGGAACTGGCCTGGCGCTCCACCACGGAATTGCTGAGCGTGTACATCTGGGAACAGCTCATCGATTTCCTGCCCGAACTGATCGAGCTGACCCTGTACGAAACGCCGCAGTCATGGTGCCAGTACAGCGGCCCCGATCTGGAAACCTGGCAGCGCCAGGGCAGCCAGCCGCTGCTGGGTCGATTTACCGATCCGGCCCTGGGACATTCGCCCTGGCGTCACTGGCTGCGGACGTGGGATGAGCAGCATGAAAAGCGTCAAGCTCAGGGCGACTGAGCCTGCCGTCGTGCAGGGCCGATGCCAGCAGGACACCGGCCGCCCCGGCCCGGGCCAATGCGGTCAAATCGTCAACCTGGCGCACGCCGCCCGCCGCATACAGGCGACAGGCGGTATTCAGGCGCTGCAACTGCGCCAGCCGGGCCAGATCGGGGCCGGCATCCATGCCGACGCGCGCCAGTGTCATGACGATCACCTCCGCCGGCCAGCGTTCGGGGTATTGCAGCAACGTGGCCGAACCGAGAAAATCGTCCCCCCGGAAATCCAGCGACAGCACACCCTGCGCCGGCCATGCGTCGCGTTCCGGAAGAACCGCCAGGCTCTCGCTGCCCAGCACCGGCCGTCCCCGACCCGCCGCCTGCCAGGCTTCGGCCGCCGCCGCATCGGAAAAGCCGCCATCCACCCAGAATTCGAGATCCGGATGCAATCGCTGCAGCCCCTCCACTACACTTCCGTGATTGCCCTGTCCCAGGATGGCGTCCAGGTCGGCGATATAGATCCGCCGGAACGGATACAGTGCAAGCAGCCCCGCCACCACCGCCTCGGGACGGCTGGAACTGCACAAGGCCGATTCCAGCGGCCGGTATTCGTCGCGCCGGCCGCCAAAAGCACGCACAACCTGTCCGTCCATCAGGTCGAGTACGGGGATGAGCGCTAGGGAGGCGGGCATGAAAGTGTTTGTTTTCGAGTATGTGACGGGAGGAGGATTCGCCAGTATGGCGCTGCCTGGGTTTTTACACGATGGCGAAGTCATGTGGCAAGCGCTGGTCGACGACTTGCGCGCCCTCGATGGCGTGGACGTGCTGACGCTGCGGGACTGCCGCCTGCCCCGGCCTGCCATGGACAAGGTGGAGATCATCGAGACGGAGGCCCATCGCTTCAGTGAGGATTACCGGCATTGCCTCTCGCTGTCGGATGCGGTATGGCCGGTCGCGCCGGAAGAGGCCGGGATACTCGAATCCCTGAACCAGGAAATCCTGACTGCAGGCAAGCGCCTCCTGGGCTGCCAGCCCGACGCCGTGCGCATTGCGGCCAGCAAACATGCCACCGCGCAACGACTGGGCCGCACGGGGATACCCGTGGTTCCCACGTTCACCTCGCCCTTCCCGATGACGACGAAAGGCCCGGTGGTGGCCAAGCCGGACGAGGGTGCCGGCTGCCAGGACACCCTGTATTTCTACAACCAGGCCTCAGCCGAGGAATGGGCGCTGGACGAAGGAAGCGCAGGATTTGTTTTTCAGCCGTTTCTTTCGGGCGAGCCGCTGTCCCTGTCCGTGTTGTGTCAGCCGGGCGGCTGCCAATTGCTGTCGGTCAACAGGCAGCACATCCGGCTGGAAGACGGCCAATTGCGCTTCCACGGCGTGACGCCCCACGCACTGCCCGATCCGGATGAGCGCTATGCCAGCCTGGCCCAGCGCGTGGTCTCCGCCATCCCCGGCCTGTGGGGGTATGTGGGGATCGACCTGATCGATACGGAAAGCGGGCCGGTGGTTCTGGAAGTGAATCCCCGCCTCACCGTCTCCTATGCCGGCCTGCACGCGATGCTGGGATTCAATCCTGCCGGGAAAGTCCTGGCCCTGCCGGACCATCCGCCCATGAGCGCGTTGCCGCCGGCCAACCTGACGAACGCTACGCGCGTAGCGCGCGCCCTATGAACGCGCCGACACGCATGCCGCCCAGGGATGAAGCCGTGATCGGATGGGATGTCGGCGGCGCGCATCTGAAGGCCGCACGGATCGAGCGCGACGGCACGGCCTCCGGCGTCTGGCTCGTGCCCTGCGCGCTATGGCGCGGTCTCGATCAACTGCACCAGGCCATCGACCGGATCGAGGCCACGATGCAGGCAAGCGATGCCTGCGTGCATGCCGTCACCATGACCGGAGAAATGGTCGACCTGTTCGAAACGCGGCAAGCCGGCGTGCAGGCCCTGGTCGCCCTGCTGAGCCAGCGCCTGGGCGCCGACCGGGTGCGTTTTTATGCCGGCGGCCAGGGCTGGTACGATGCCAGCCAGGCCAGCCAGGATGCCGGGCGCGTTGCCTCCGCCAACTGGCATGCCACGGCCCACCTGGTTTCGACCTGCATCAGCGAGGCCCTGTTGGTCGATATCGGTAGCACCACCACGGACCTGATTCCCATCCGGGACGGATCGGTGGCCACGCCCAGCAGCAGCGACCGCGACCGCCTGTCCGCCGGCGAACTGGTCTACACCGGCGTGGCCCGCACGTCGCTCATGGCCTTGGCAAGCGAAGCCCCGGTGGCCGGACAGTTCACGCCGCTGATGGCAGAGCATTTCGCGACCAGTGCGGATGTCTACCGGATCCTCGGCCTGCTCCCCGCACAAGCCGATCTGCATGACGCCGCGGACGGCGGTGCCAAGACCCCGTCAGCCAGCCGGGTGCGCCTCGCCCGCATGGTGGGGCGCGATGCCTGGGAGTTGCCCGACAAGGCCTGGGCCGAACTGGCGGCCTGGTTTGCGGATGCCCAGATGACCCGGATCGGGCGCGCGGTGCGGCAGATATTGTCGCGCGAGATGCTGGCCGCAAATGCCCCGCTGGTCATCGCAGGCGTCGGCGGATTCCTCGGCCCGCGGCTCGCTGCCCGGATCGAGCGACCGGTGATCAATTTCTCGCAGATTCTGGCCGCCCGCGCCCATCAGGATATGATTGACGGATGTGCCCCTGCCGTCGCGGTGGGACGGCTGCTCGCAACCCACCGCCACCCTCCAGGCCTCACGCCTGCGGACTTACCATGCGGATAAGCGCTCTACCTTATTGCCCCGACAGTGCCGAACGCTTCGAGGCCATCGCCGACGAACCCTGGTCGGTATTCCTCGACAGCGGACGGCCGCGTTCCACCATGGGACGCTTCGACATCCTGGCGGCGCGCCCCTATGTCACGCTGGTGACCCGGGGCGGCATGACCGAAATTCGTGAACGCGACCGGCCGACACTCTCCCCGGCGGACCCGTTCGAGCTGCTGCGCCGTTATCTCGCGGCGGACGGACACCCCACGGCCCTCCCGTTCGCGGGCGGTGCGATCGGCTATTTCGGCTACGACCTCGCGCGCCGCATCGAACAACTGCCCAGCCACGCGCGTGACGCCGAAGCCATCCCCGACATGGCAGTCGGCATCTACGACTGGGCCGTCATCGTCGATCATGCGCAACGCGCCAGCTGGCTCGTCGGCTCCGGGCGTGACGCCCGGACCGACGCCAGCTGGAACGAACTGATCGCCCTGTTCAGCGACACGCCGCACGCCACGGCACGGCGCCCTTTCCAGGTCGGGCCCGTCAGCTGCAACTTCACGCCCGACAGCTACCGCCAGGCATTCTCACGCATCCAGCATTACATCCGCGCAGGCGACTGCTACCAGGTCAACCTGGCCCAGCGCTTTGCCGCCGAAGTCAACGGCGACCACTGGCTGGGATACCAGACGCTGCGCCGCCTCAATCCGGCGCCCTATTCGGCCTATCTCAATTTCCCGGGTGCACGCATCCTCTCCTCCTCGCCAGAACGTTTTCTGGAAGTGAAGCAGGGACGGGTGGAGACCAAACCGATCAAAGGTACGCGCCCGCGCGCCGCCGCACCCGAAGCCGATTCGGCACTGGCCCGCGAACTGCGCGACAGCACCAAGGACCGCGCCGAGAACCTGATGATCGTCGACCTGCTGCGCAACGATCTGGGCAAGGTGTGCCAAGCGGGTTCGGTGGCCGTGCCCAAACTGTTCGAGGTCGAGAGTTTCGCGACCGTGCACCATCTGGTCAGCACGGTCACCGGCCGTCTCGGCAGGGACATCGACGCAGTGGGCCTGCTGCGCGCGGCCTTCCCGGGCGGCTCCATCACCGGCGCGCCAAAAATCCGTGCCATGGAAATCATCGAGGAGCTCGAGCCGAACCGTCGCGGCGTCTATTGCGGTGCCGTCGGCTGGCTGGGATTCAATGGCGACATGGACACCAATATCGCCATCCGCACGATGGTCAGCTCGGATCATTCGCTGCGTTTCTGGGCAGGTGGTGGCCTGGTCGCCGATTCCCGCGCAGACGACGAATATCAGGAATGCCTCGACAAGGCATCGGCCATGTTGAAACTGATGCGGGAATGCGGAGGCCATCTGGAAGACGGACAATGCTCCGGGTTGTGAAACTGGGCGGCAGCCTGTACCGCGTGCCCGAGCTCGCCCAGTGCCTCGACGCGCTGGCCGCCGCAGGCGGCGAAACCGTGCTGGTACCCGGCGGCGGCCCTTTTGCCGACGTCGTGCGCACAGTCCAGACGCATTCCGGGATCAGCGATGCCGCCGCACACCACATGGCCATCCTGGCCATGGAACAGTACGGCCTGATGCTGTGCGACCTGAACCCCAGCCTGGTTCCTGCCGACAGCCTGGGAAACATCGGCCATGCGTTGAGACAGGGGTTCACGCCCGTCTGGATGCCGGCCGAGATGTGCCGGCATGCGGCCGAGCTTCCTCAAAACTGGTCCGTCACATCCGATAGCCTGGCTGCGTGGCTGGCGATCCAGCTGTCAGCCGACAATCTCACGCTGGTCAAGTATGGACAGCCCACCGATACCGATCCCCTTGCGATGGCCGCGTCGGGCTGGGTGGACCAGGGCTTCCCCGCCTTTGCAAACGCATTCGACGGAAGCCTCAGGGTACTGGATTTCCATGGGGCCAGCACGATCTCGGCCTGGTTGCTCGAGCCGACCTGATCAGGGAGACACCGATGCTCAAGACACGCAACGGACTGGAACAGGGCAGTGTCAGGAACCTGCTGGTTTTCCTCTGCGCTTTGCCTGTCTGGGCGATTACCGCTGGGGCGACCGAGACGAGCCGCGATCCTGAAACCGGCCTGGAAAGCTGGCAGGTCGAGGCACGCGGCATCCAGCTTCGTCTGACGCAGATCAGCCCCGATCAGGCGCGGGCCTTCTATCAGGCGCGCGGCTTCACCCCGGAACAGGCGGAAGACTATGCGTCCAGCTGCGTCTTCATGACGGTCGTCCGCAATATCGGCACCCTTCCGATCGAACACCGCCTGGCCGACTGGCGCTACGTCGCCGGCGACGGCAAGGCTCGCGCCCTCCGCAGCAAGGCTGAATGGGATGCGGCCTGGGTCGACCACGGGGTCTCCGAGCCTGCCCGAATCGCATTTGCCTGGGCTCAGTTTCCCGCGACCCAGACTTTTCACGCGGGGGACTGGAATCAGGGCATGACCACCTACCAGCTTCCGCGCGGCAGCCGCTTCAACCTGATCGTCAACTGGCGCGCAGGTGACGCAGGGCGCAAAACAACACTCGAAAATGTGAGGTGTACGGATGAAATTCAGTAGCATGATGGGCGCCCTGCTCATGACAGTGGGCATGACGACCTTCGCGGCGGATCTGCCGGCCTTGTCCCACAGCCTGACCGAGCAGGCCGCGAAAACGCCGGCCCCGGTGCTGGCCCTGAAGGATCTCGATGGACAGTTGCACGACCTGGCCAGCCTCAAGGGCAAGGTCGTCCTGGTCAATTTCTGGGCGACCTGGTGCCCGCCCTGCCGCCGCGAAATGCCGTCCATGGACCGCCTTGCGCGCAAGCTGGCCGGCACACCGTTCGTCGCGCTGGCGGTGGACATCGGCGAAGATGCCGATACCATTCACACCTTCATCAGCCAGCTGGACGCGACGCCTTCGTTTCCCATCCTGCTCGATCCGCATGCCCGGATCATGCAAACCTGGAAAATCTCCGGTCTACCCACGACCTACCTGATCGACTCGCAGGGCCGTATCGCCTACAGTGCGGTAGGCGGCCGCGAATTCGACCATCCGGAAATCGAACGTCAGGTGCGTGCCCTGCTCAAACCCTAGGAGCCCCATGCCATTCGACCGGGAAAGCCTGGCCCTGCTGGACGAAGCCCTGGCCGTACTGGCGGACGGCTTCCGGCATCTTCCCGACGTCCCGCAGACCGTCGACCTCGCCCAGCTGCGCGAACCGCTGCTCGCCGCGGCCCACCGGCTGCAGGACAACGCGCCCTACCATCATCCGCTCTACGTCGGGCACATGCAGAAGCCGCCGCATCCCGTCGCGCGGCTGGCCTACACGCTGACCCTCTGGCTCAACCCGAACAATCACGCCTACGACGGCGGGCGCGCCAGTTCGATCATGGAGCAGGAAGCCATCGGCGAAATCGCGCGCATGGTCGGCTGGCCGGACAGCCAGGGGCATCTGTGCGGCGGTGGCACACTGGCCAATTTCGAAGCGCTCTGGGTCGCGCGCGAACAACATCCCGGCAAGGCCATTGCCGCTTCCAGCCAGGCGCACTACACCCACGAACGCCTGTCCGGCGTGCTCGGCGTACCGTTCCGTTCCATCGCGGCCGACGCGCGCGGACGCATGGATGCCGCTGCCCTGGAAGACGCCTTGCAGGACGGCACGATCGGCACGGTAGTCGTCACCCTGGGCACGACGGCAACCGGCGCCGTCGATCCGCTCGAACGGATCCTCGCCCTGCGCGCGCGCCACACGTTCCGGATTCATGTCGACGCCGCCTACGGCGGCTACTTCACACTGGCCGACAACCTGGACGCCGAAACCCGGCAGGCGTTCGACTGCGTTGCGCAGGCCGACTCCCTTGCCATCGACCCCCACAAGCACGGGCTCCAGCCCTACGGCTGCGGCTGCGTGCTGTTCCGCGACCCCGCCGTCAGGCACCACTACCGCCACGACTCGCCCTACACCTACCTGAGCTCGGACGACCCGCATCTGGGCGAAATTTCCCTGGAATGCTCCCGTCCAGGTGCCGTGGCCGTCGCGCTGTGGGCCACCCAGCGCCTGCTGCCGCTGGTGTCCGGCGGAACCTTCGCGCAAGATCTGGCGGCCGGCCGCATGGCCGCCCTGACCCTGCATGGTGCCCTGGCTGGCGACGCGCGTTTCGCCCCGCTCTTTCCGCCCCAGCTCGACATCGTCGTCTGGGCCGTCCGGGCCGACACCGCCAGTCAGGCATCCCTGCGCGCGCGCGCCTTGCATGCCGCCGCCAGGGAACACGACCTGCATCTGGCGCTCGTCACCCTGCCCAAGGCCATGCTGGAAGTCTGTACACCGGTACGAACCTGGGATACCGACACGCTGACCTGTCTGCGCGCCTGTGTCATGAAACCCGAGCACCGTGAATGGATGGACGAGATATTGGCACGCCTGGATACGGCTGCTGCGCTTGCCGGGTAAATGCGTTATCGCGCTTCGGCGCTTCGGCTCTCCCGTCGCCGCTCTCGAACCGCCATGAGCCCGTCACATTCGGGCATGCGATGATCCACAACTAACGAGACGAGTCATTTCCAGCGCGTGTATCGACTTGGGTCGCCCGTCTGATCCCTGCTTTTTCAAATCACCTGTTTCGCTTGGGTGATTGGGATCCCCTGCAGATTTCATTCAGGCATGCGCACTTTCAAGAATCCGCATGGTCAGGCTTAATATATCGCTCATTTAAGGATCGGGTATGACCCTCGTCAAGACAGCCCTATTTTTGCTAATACTCGCCATCTTTGGCGCCGGCGTATTCATATGGTCAGGCACCTACAATCCTGGCGCCGACAGTCCCCACTGGAAAATCACCTACACGCTGATGCAAACCGCGCGCGATCGTTCCGTCGAACACCATGCCTCCGCCGTCGCGCTGCCCACCAACCTAGATGATCCAGACGTGATCCTGAAAGGTGCGGGCCAATACGCCGCAATGTGCACCAGTTGCCATCTGGCACCAGGAATGCGGGATACCGAACTGCGTCCCGGCCTGTATCCCAAACCGCCCAATCTGAGCAAAGGCAGCGTAGAACCCCGGGAGGCCTTCTGGGTCATCAAGCACGGCCTCAAGATGAGCGCGATGCCGGCCTGGGGAATGAGTCATGACGATCCGACGATCTGGAGCATGGTCGCCTTCCTGAGGAAACTACCCGCCATGACCCCGGCGCAATACAAGGAGATGGTCGCCAAGGCCCCGCCAGATGATGATATGGAGTCGGGCGGGGACGGCTCCGATGGTCACGCCCATGGCGACCACTCGCATGTCCACGAGTGAGCGATCCGGCTCACGTGCTTGCCAACGCCTGGTCGAGCTGTGGTTTCTGTTGGGCGAATGTTCCATAAAAAAACGACGCGCCAATGACCGTGATGGGGGCGACCCGAACCCCATAGCGTGACTTGGCTTCATCGGCCACGCCCGGGGCGGTAATGTCCCGCTCTTCAAACGGGACGCCGCGATCCGCGAGATAGCGCTTGACCGCGGCACAATCGGGACATCCCGGGCTGGTGTAGACGATGACTTGCCCGTTGCCGGAACGAGTGCCGGTCATGGCCTGGATGTCACGGACAGGCCCATGATCAGCCGGGCAAGCTGCGTTGCCTGGGCATCGCTGGCCAACCCCGGCGGCATGCGGCCAAAGCCGTGTGCTATGTGCATGGCGAGCAGGTTCTCCGCATCCGCCCGACTTGAATAGTTGGTCGCGATCGACTCGAAGGAGGGGCCGAAGCTCGCCCCCGACACCACATGGCATTGCAGGCAGGCCGGGTTGTGTTCATGGATGTAGCCCAGCAGCGCCTTGGCGCGGGTCGGATTCACCTGGCCGGGAGAAGCCTCCTCAGGACTGCCTGGAGATCCCATCATGCCGGGCCCCATCATGCCTACGCCCATGCCTCCCGCTTCGGCCAGCCGGGGGCCGGCAAGGCATGTCAAGCCGGTGAACGCCACAACCAAGCCAAAAACCATCGCTTCACGTGAATAGCGCATGAAACCTCCTCATCGAAAATCGTATTGCAATAACGACCCAACGACCTGCCAAAGACAACGCATCCAACCAGGATCAGGCATGGGCTCCTTGGGATGTCCAAGGGTACGCTCAAACCGATTGGCGTGCCCGCAGCACCTTGATCTGGAACAGCGTGTTGCGTTCGTCCTCTTCGAGTGCGGCACGGATGTGTTGTACGGTCGCCTGATAGCGCGGGATGATGTTGTATTTCAAGGCATTGACCCGCTTCTGCGTCTTGCGGCTGGCGGCGAGCAACCGCCACAGCGCGTTTTCCGCCTCGCCCAGTCGCGCCAGCGTCACGGTCAGTTCGCGCAGGCGGATACGCGCCTCGTCGAAGCTGACGTCGGTCCACATCAAGCCGACCGGCTGCAAGGGCAACGGCTCGGCCGACACGCTGGGATATTCCACACCGACGCTGGAACGCGCCACCACCTTGATCGCCACCGCCGGCTTCAATCCGACCGACGCCTGGCGCAGCATCTGCTCGCCCATGCGCATCTGCACGATACCGAGCCAGCGGTAGGCTTCGGCAAGTTCGCGCTGGGTCTGCGCGCGCAACTCGCGATATTGCGCCAGCCGTTCATAGACCAGCCGGGTCAGCAGATCGCGTTTCTTTTCCAGCATCTGCCGGCCCTGCTCCAGGAAACGCGCCTGCCTGCCGACCTGCAGCAACGCGCTTTTCGTGGGGGGGACGGGAAGGCGCTTCTTCATGCGCCGTCCTTCCGGACGGCAGGTACAAGATTCAAGTTGCAAGTTGCAAGAAGGACGCAATCCATTGCTTTTCCTTGTAACTTGTAACTTGCACCTTGCATCTGTTTCACGCCGTCCCCTTGTGATACTTCGCCAGTTCCTCTTCCGACACCCGGATCAGCGATTCCGGCGGCAGCAGGGAAAGCAGGTCCCAGGCGAGGTTGAGCGTTTCATGGATACTGCGGTCTTCGTCCTCGCCCTGGTTGATGAAGCGCCGCTCGAAGGCGTCGGCGAACGCCAGGGTGCGGCGATCGGCGTCGGAGAGTTCTTCGGCACCGATGATGGCGGCCAGCCCCCGCACTTCCAGCGCCTTGGCGTAGCTGGCGAACAACTGGCTGGCGACGTGGGGGTGATCTTCGCGGGTGAAATTCTTGCCGATGCCGTCCTTCATCAGGCGGGAAAGCGACGGCAGCACGGTCACTGGCGGATACACGCCCTGGTTGGCGAGCTCGCGCCCGAGCACGATCTGGCCTTCCGTGATGTAGCCGGTGAGGTCGGGAATCGGATGAGTGATGTCATCCGACGGCATCGACAGCACCGGGATCATGGTGATCGAGCCGCGCCGGTTCTTGATGCGTCCCGCGCGTTCGTAGATTTCCGCGAGATCGGAATACAGATAGCCGGGGTAGCCCTTGCGCGCCGGCACGTCGCCGCGCAGCACCGCGACTTCCCGCAACGCTTCCGCATAGGCGGTCATGTCGGTCATCACTACCAGCACGTGATAGTCGAGGTCGAAGGCGAGGTATTCGGCGGCGGTGAGCGCCGCGCGCGGCGTCAGCAGGCGTTCGATCACCGGCTCGTCGGCGAGGTTGAGAAACATCACCACCTTGTTGAGCACCCCGCTTTCCTCGAAGCTTTCCTGGAAGAAGCGGGCGTCGGCGTGCGAGGCGCCGAAGGCGGCGAACACCACCACGAACTCGGCGGCTTCTTCGCCCAGCAGTTTGGCCTGGCGTACGATCTGCGCCGCCACCCGGTTGTGCGGCAAGCCGCCGCCGGAAAAGATCGGCAGTTTCTGGCCGCGTGTCAGCGAATTCATGCCATCGATGGCCGAGATGCCGGTCTGGATGAATTCGCGCGGGTAGGCACGCGCCGCCGGGTTGAGCGGCTCGCCATTGATGTCGCGACGGTCGGCGGAAATGACGGGCGGGCGCCCGTCGCATGGCCGGCCGGAGCCGTTGAACACGCGGCCGAGCATGTCGCGCGACACGGGCAACTTGTAGGGTTCCTCCAGGAAACGTACCCAGGTTCGTTCCAGATCGAGTGCATCGGTCCCTTCGAACACTTCCACCAGCACGGCATCGTTGGCGCTGCGGATGACCAGGCCGGAACGCACACGGCCGGCATGGTCGCGCAGTTGCACGCGCGAGCCGGCCGCCACACCGGGCACGCCGGCCATGACGACGAGCCCTCCCTGGGCGGAGGCGGCGGTACGGAATTCGATGTTCTTCATGGCCGGATCTCTTCCATCGCCGAAGACGGGGCAGCGGGCGCATATTCCAGCAACAACGGCTCGAAGGCCGCCGGGATCGCAGCGATCTTCACCTTCAACGCGTCGAGGTCGTCCGAGCTGTGCTGACTCTTCCAGCGTCGCGCCTGGGCCAGCAGCGGCATCTGGATCAGGCGCCGGGCCGGCGCGCCGAGCTTCACCAGTTTCATGCCCTGACGATGGATGTCGAGCAATGCCGTCAGCAGCGCGAACTGCTTCTCGGGCGAGGCGAAGCTGTCGACCTCGTCGGTGGCGGCCTGCTGCAGCAAGCCTTCCTTGATCAAACTGGCGGCTTCCAGCGTCCAGCGCTGCTCGGACGACAGCGCCTCGACACCGACCAGGTTGACGATGCGTTGCAGTTCCTCGGAGGCGGCGAGCAGATCCAGCGCGGCGGCACGCGCGGCTTCCCAACCCGGATCGATGTTGTCCGCCCACCACTTCGCAGCGGAGTTTACATAGCCCGAAAAGCTTTCCAGCCAGTCCACGGCCGGGTAATGGCGGGCATCGGCCAGTTCCTTCGACAGCGCCCAGAAGGTCTGGATGATTTCCTTGGTATGGCTGGTCACTGGTTCCGAGAAGTCACCGCCCGGCGGCGACACCGCGCCGATCAGCGTAACCGAGCCATGGTCGCCGGCGAGGGTTTCCACGCGTCCGGCACGCTCGTAAAAAGCCGCCAGCCGCGAACCGAGGTAGGCCGGGTAGCCCTCTTCGACCGGCATCTGGCCCAGCCGGCCGGCAACCTCGCGCAATGCCTCGGCCCAGCGGCTGGTGGAATCAGCCACCATCACCACGTCGTAGCCCTGGTCGCGGAAATATTCCGCAAGCGTGATGCCGACATAGATCGAGGCCTCGCGCGCCACCACCGGCATGTTGGAGGTGTTGGCCACCAGCAGGGTGCGTTCCATCAGCGGGCGGCCGGTGTGCGGATCCGTCAGCGTGGGCATGGATTCGAGCACGTCGGTCAGTTCGTTGCCGCGTTCGCCGCAGCCGACATAAATGACGATCTGGGCGTTGCACCAGCGTGCGACCTGGTGCTGCAGCATGGTCTTGCCGGCGCCGAACGGACCCGGAATCGCCGCCTTGCCGCCCTTCAGCAAGGGGTAGAAGGTGTCGAGGATGCGCTGTCCCGTGATCAGCGGCGCGACGGCATGGTCGCGCTGCCTGAACGGGCGCGGCGTGCGTACTGGCCAGCGATGGAACAGGTGCAGTTTCTCGATGCGGCCGTCGGCGAGTCTCACCCGGCCGATCACGTCCTCCACGGTGTGTTCGCCTTCCGGCGCCAGTTCCAGCAATTCGCCCTGAACCCGCGGCGGGACCAGGATACGGTGCTGGATCGACTCGGTTTCCTGCACCGTACCCAGCACCTCGCCGCCGGCCAATGGCATGCCGGCACGGCGCCCGGGATCCGGCACAAAATGCCAGCGCCGGCCGCGCGGCAGCGACGCCACCGCGACGCCGCGGGCGATGCGATCGCCACTCTGTTCCCACATCGCCTGCAAGGGGCGCTGCACGCCGTCGAAAATGCCGCCCAGCAAGCCTGGCCCGAGTTCCACCGACAGCGGCCAACCCAGGCCTCCCGCTTCTTCGCCCGGACACAGCCCGGCAGTGTCTTCGTACAACTGTGCCAGCGCCGTATTGCCGTCGCGGCTGATGACTTCGCCTACCAGGCCCAGGCGGCCGACCCGCACCTGCTCGCCGAGCACCGTCTGCGGCAGGTCGAGTTTGACCAGGGGGCCGTTGATCTCGAGAATTTTGCCCATATTCGCTATCCGTGAATCAGCGTGCCAAGGTCAGGCGCGCTGGCGAACAGGCGTTCCATCGTCACGCGTGCCAGTTCGTCGGCCAGGCGCGCGTGGCGGGCTTCGACCGTCTGGTCGTATTGGGCGCGATTGTCGGCCAGCCTTACCCGGATGCCGCCTTCGCTGGGTTGTCCGTGCGTGGCGAGCGTCACGCTACGCCCCGGCGCAGCACGCGCGCGCATTTCATTCCACCGCGGCGCCAGGCGCTTTTCGTCTTCGGGCCGGACTTCCGCCACCAGATCGCCCGGTGGCAGGGCTTGCGCCGCCGCCGCCAGCCAGGCTTCGAGCACATCCAGATAACGCGTTTCGTCCTGCACCAGATGCCGGAAAGCGATCCTGACCTCCGCCAGCGCGGACTCCGTGAGCGCCCAGCGCAGCCGGTCGAGTTCGGCTGCCAGCCGCGTTTCCGCCGCCTGGCCTTGCCGCCGCACCAGCCGCTCAGCCTCGACCTTGGCGCCCAGCACTTCGTGCTCGCCGGCTAGTTTCAGCTTCTCGGCCGACTCGGCAAGCATGCGCGCGCGCGCCGATTCGGCATTCTGCAAAAGTTCGCGCGCCAGCGTCCCGGCCTGCTGCTGCAGCGCCTGCTCGAGTTGGGAGACCTGCACATCGGCTTCCATTTTTTCTCCATATTCATGAACTTGAGTAACAAGTTTCACGTTGCAAGTTACAAGATTGGTTGCCAGCTTTTCCTTGTAACTTGTAACGCGTATCTTGCAACTTGCATCTACTTCAGCGCGTCCGGCCCGAGGACAGCCCGCACCACGTCGTCGACCGCCGGCGCATAATCCTGGGGCGAGGGCAAGGGCGGCAGTTCGGTAATGACGATGCGCCCGCCTTCGTTGCGCAGGCGATTGAGCCAAGGGCCGCCGGCATGGGCCAGCGGCGTCTCCAGCAGTACCAATGCCGCCTCGCCGCTCCGCACCAGCTGCTCCAGCACCGTTTCCACGGTGGCCGGTTCGGCATCGGCATACACGTCGGCGCCGATCAGGCTGAAGCCGTCGGCGAGGCCGGCGCTGCCCAATACAACCAGACGCGCGCTATCGGGCGGGCTGCCGGTTCCTGGCGGCATCGGCTCAGAGCTTGCCGAGCAGCAGGATCGACATGACCAGGCCGTAGATCGCGATCCCTTCGGCCAGTCCCATGTAAACCAGGGTGCGGCCGAACATTTCCGGCTTTTCGGCGATCACCGCCAGCGATGCGGAACCGATCGGCCCCAGTGCCATCGCCGCGGCAATGGCAGCCAGCCCCGTCGGCAGGCCGATGCCGAGCAGGGCCAGCCCCTGCCCCAAGGTGATCTCGCGCGCGGCCGTCGCAGCCGTTTCGGCCGCCATGACCTCCTGCACGCCCATCAGCAGGACGCCTGCAACGCCCAGGCCGAACAGCGCCAGGTTGGCCAGCAGCCCTCCCTTGAGCCAGCCCGCGGATACGCGGCGCGGCTTCAGCATCAACCAGATTCCCACGCCCAGCGTGGCCGCCACCGGCACCCCCATCAATGCAATCACCCAGGTCATGTTTTCTCCTTTTTCGGTAAACGGTGAGCGGTAAGCGGTGAGTAGTGAGTGGAGACCGTCTCACTGCTTACCGCTCACTGCTCACCCCTCACGCCTTCTCGATTCGCAACGGCACGAACGCCCTCCCATCTCCGCTGAAGAAGCGTGAGAATCCCTCGTAATACATCAGGCGCAGCGCCTGGATCGCAACAATGCCGCCTTCCAGCACGACGATGACGACATTGCCCAGTACAAGCGTGACGCCGTGGCCGACCATGCCGAGGCCGTGCGCCAGGGTGAAGACCGCCAGCGCCAGTGCCACATGGTTGAGGCTGAAGGCTGCCACGCGCATGAATGACAGCGTATTCGAAAACAGGTTGATCGCGGTTTCCAGCGTTTCGATGAACGTGACCAGCAGGCGCTCGCCCAGCCCCGCTCGGGTTTCATGCCACTTGAACGCCGCCACCCCGGCGATTCCCAGCCCGGCCAGTATCCCGGCTGTTTGCGCAACATCCGCCACGCGGGCCAGACTCGCCAGGATGCCAACGGCGCCGAGATAGAACGCCAGGCCGGCGAGGCCGCTGGAATCGAACAAGGCCTCGCCGCCCCGTCCGGCCGCCCATTTGTTGCGTACGTTGACCAGCAGCGTGAACACGATGAACCCGACGCCGAACGTCACCGCTATCGTCAGCACGCGGATCGGATCGTGCAACGGCGACAACCAGCGCGGCGAGACGATGTCCTCGTAGCCGAAGACGCTGCCGTAGAAAAAACCGAACAGCATCGACACGGCGCCAGCGGCCACGCCTATCCAGGCCATCTGGCCGAGGCGCCGCGCGAATGCCAACGCCAGCAGCAGGATCGCCGCACCGTGGCCGATGTCGCCGAACATGGCGCCGAACAGCAGCAGGTAAGTAACGGCGAACGGCAACGCCGGGTCGAACTCGCCGTAGCGCGGGACCCCGTAGCTTTTCACCAGCGGCACGAAGGGCTTGAGCCAGCCCGGATAGCGCACCAGCGACGGCACCTCGGCCGCGTCGCCGGCAGCGAGCTCACGCGGGTCGAGCCAGTAGCGGCCATGCAGGCGCGCGTCCAGCGTTTCTCGCAATTCATCCAGCTGTCGGCGCGGGATCCAGCCCGACAACGCAGCCAACCCACCGCGGCCGAGTATGCCTGCCTGTGCGGCCTCGGCCAATGGACGCGCCAGGGCCAGGCGCAAGCGTGCTTCATGCAGGCGCGGACCGAATTGTTCGCGCAGTCCGTCCCGGATCTGGCAGGCCGCGCCGGTTTGCGCGTTCAAGCGGATGCGTTCGGCCTCCAGCCAGGCGCGTGCCGCCTGCGGATGGGTACGCAGTTCGTCCGGTACCGGCAGTTCGCGCCAGCCCGCCTGAGCCAGCAGGCCGCGAACTTCGTTCCGGCGCGTGCGCGGTCCGGCAATCACCGCGAACACCTGTTCGCCTGCCTGATCGAAACGCGACACCAGGTACCCGGTCATGGACAAGGCTTCGGTCACCCGTTTGAGTTCCGCCGCCGGCAAACTGCCGATGCTCGCCGACAGCAGACTGTCGGGACGCAGCAGGTATGCCAGGTTCACATTCAGCCCTTCCAGCTTGGCCAGCGTGTCCTCCAGCGCACCAAGATGACTGCGCGCATCCTCGATCCTCGCCTCGTTCTCATGGCAATCGAGGCAATCTTTCCACACGTCTTTCAGCCAATGGTTCAGTTCCTGCAGATCGGCGAGCGACGGCGCTTCGGCATCCGCCGGTGGATTCAGGGGGCCGGTGTCGCCGCATTCCTCCTGCAGCTTGGACAGGCGGGCCTCCGCCTCGAGCCAGGCTTCGCGATACGCGGCCGCAGGCGATTCCGCAAACGCGGTCTCCCTGCACGGCGCCGGATTGAACACGCCGAAGCGGGCCAGCGCCAGGGCGGCATCCTGCGCTTCGGACGCCAACACCAGCAATTGAATTCTGAGCAGGGGTTCGGCGCGCAGCATCAGTTGAGCTCGGCAGGCGCGCGTCGCAGTGCCAGCCGGATATCGTCGTCGGGCAAGCCGAGATGGCGCCCGCGCAGTACCGCACGGACGGCGCGCAGGTCACGTTCGCGCAGGATCAGGTAGGCGAACGCGCGGGCGATGCCGGGCGCGCGGGAACGCAGCACCCGCAAGGCCTGTTCGGCGGCGACGTGCTCCATGCGCGCGAAGACATCGGGCACGTCCGTCGCGCCCGCCAGACGGGCCTGCCACGCGGCAGGCAGCGCGGCCAGTACGACCTCCAGGCTGTCCTGCGCAGCGAGATCCCGTAGCCGCGCGCCGGACAAGTTGTAATGCGACGCCACCAACAGGTAATACACCTCGGCAGGCGGTAATCCGTAGTTGAAGCGGTAGCGCAACAGCCAGACCAGGTTGATGCGGTCGATGAGATTGGCCATGAGACTGCGGAACGGCGCACCCACCGCCTCTTCAATCGGCTGGGCGTGCTGGACCAGGCCTTCGTAGTAGCCGCGATCGAGCGCGGCATCGAGGCTGAACGGATCGTGGCTTTGTTCGAACGCGCGCCGCGCGCGACGCACGATGCCGGCATAGGGACCGGCCTCCAGGCGGCGCAACAATTCGCCGATATCCTCGGCGTGCGCCAGGTCCTGGTTGTCCAGACGGCCGAATGTCCCCATTGGAATCAGCCGGGCGAGGACGGCCGCGGGACGCTCGTTGGTCATCTTGCTGCGCAGCAGGGTCTTTACGTTGGACATCTCGAAACGCGCCGTCCAGAAGGTCAGGAACGCACGCGCCGCCCCGGACTGGGGCCGGACCAGTATGCGCGTCTCGTCCAGGATCTGGGCGATGATGCGTTGTTCCAGCGAGCGGGAATCCTGGGACCCGCCGGTCCGGTCGTAACCCGTTGCCAGTTGCGGCAACCCGTGTCCGATCAGCCTTTCCGCCACGGTGCCAGCCGGCGCGTCGATCAGCGCCGTCAGGGCATCGTCCGGCCACAGGCGGCCGGCATACAGGCTGACGCGGGTATCGAGGTAGGCGGACATGTCAGCGGGGTCGGTGTGATTCAGGGAGCCCTGTCCGTCAAGGGCCAGGAAGCCTTCATAAGGTCGGGTCGAGCAGCAGCGCCAGCGCCGCATCCACGGCTTCGGATTCGTGGCGGGCGGCCAGTTCGCGCAGCATGCGCTGACGCTCGCCGTATTTGCGCGTCAGCTCGGCCACCATCTGGTCAGCGCGCCCCTGCGCTTCGTGCAGGTAAGGTGCCCGCAACTCGGCTCGCCCGGCATCGAAACGTGCCTCGGCGCCGCGCACGGCAGCCAGCGCGTCGTCCATCATGCGCTGGCGTTCCTGGCTGGCGCCATCGATGACCGCTTGCGCGCGGGCCTCGGCGTCGAGCAGTCTTTGCAGCGAATCATCCACCCGATTGGCTTCCTTCAGTCCGGTTCAGAAATGGCCCGGCGCATACCGTCCGATCACGCCAGAACCAGCAGAGCTGCACCGGTAGCCGCGATGCCGATGCCGGCCATCCGCATCGCGCGTCGGCCCAGCAGGCCGCCAGCGATGCCCACGCCATGCAGGCAGGCCGTGGCCAGCACGAAACCCAGGGCATACAGCACGGGCGACGTGGCCTGCGGCATTTCCATTCCGTGCGCATAGCCATGGAAGAGTGCGAATACGCCGGCAATCCCCATGCCGACGACGACGGAGGCTCGTCGCTGCGTGGCGACCAGCAACCCCAGCAACAGCACCGACAGCGCGATGGCCGTCTCGACATGCGGCAGCGCCCCCCCTGTCCAGGACAGCACGCCACCCAAGCCCATCGCGCCGACAAACGCGGCGGGCACCGCCCACAGCGCCCGCCCGCCTTGCTGTGCGGCCCACAAGCCGACCGCGATCATGGCGAAGAGGTGGTCCACGCCCAGAAACGGATGCGCGAAGCCGCCGGCGAAACCGGTCGGAGGATGGCCGGGGTGCGCGTATGCCGTGCCCGCAAACAGGCAGAGGACAGTCAGGACGATGGTGCGCGAATAGCTCATCGGTTTCATTGCATGCTCTCCACGTTCAAAATCTTGTCGGCAAGTCACTTGATTTTCACCTGCACCAGTTCCTCGCCATCGGGGTCGGTCACGTGCACCGCGCAGGCAATGCAGGGGTCAAAGGAATGGATGGTGCGCAGGATCTCGATCGGCTGCTTCGGGTCCTGCATGACATGGTTGTCCTGCAGCGCCGCCTCGTAGGCGCCCGGCTGGCCTTGCGTGTCGCGCGGGCCGGCGTTCCAGGTGCTCGGCACCACGGCCTGGTAATTGCTGATCTTGCCGTCGTCGACGACGATCCAGTGCGAAAGACCGCCGCGCGGCGCTTCCATCAGGCCGACGCCCTGCATGTGCCTGGGCCAGGTCGACGGCTCCCAGTATTGCTCGTTGAACGTTCGGATGTCGCCGGCCTTGATGTTGGCAATCAGCTGGTCATACCAGCCTTGCATGGCATCGGCGAGGATCTTCGATTCCAGCGTGCGCGCGGCGGTACGGCCCAGCGTCGAGAACAACGCATCGACCGGCACGTCGAGCGTCTTCAGTGTGTAGCCCACCAGTTCCTTGGCCTGGGCGTTGCCGGTGGCATAGAGCATCAACACGCGGGCAAGCGGGCCGACTTCCATGGATTTGCCCTGCCAGCGCGGTGACTTCAGCCAGGAATATTTCTTGTCGACGTCGAGCTGTTCATACGGCGGCTTCGGCCCGGTGTAGTTGAGTTCGGTCTCACCTTTGAACGGATGCAGGCCCTGTGCGTCGCCCTGGCTGTACTTGTACCAGGAGTGGCTAACGAATTCCTGAATCTCGTTGTCCGCATCCAGGTCGATGGGATGGATCTTGGAGAGGTCGCGATTGAGGATGACGCCGCGCGGGATGAGATAGGAATCGGTATCCCAGAAGCCTTTCGACGGCAAGTCGCCGAACGACAGGAAGTTGCCCAGGCCTTCGCCCCGCCCGGCCCAATCCTTGTAGAAACCGGCGATGGCGAGCGTGTCGGGGACGTAGACCTGATCGACGAACTCGCGCATCTGGCGGATGACGTTCTGGATCGTCTCCAAGCCCACCACGTTGAGCGCGGTGGCGTCCTGCCCGCCGCGATAATGCGGCCCACCCTGACCCTGGCCCACGCCGGGCTGAATGGAAATGGCCGAGGGCACGCCGCCGACCACGAAGTTGGGATGCGGATTCTTGCCGCCGAAGATGGTGTGCAGCTTGACCACGTCGCGCTGCCAGGCGAGCGCGTCGAGGTAGTGCGCCACCGCCATCAGGTTGGCCTCCGGCGGCAGCTTGTAGGCCGGATGGCCCCAGTAGGCGTTGGCGAAGATGCCGAGCTGGCCTTGCTCGACGAAGGTCTTCACCCGCTTCTGCACGTCGGCAAAATAACCCGGCGACGATTTCGAATAGCTGGAGATCGACTGCGCCAGCGTGGAGGTGGCCTTGGGATCGGCCTTCAGCGCCGACACCACGTCGACCCAGTCGAGCGCATGCAGATGGTAGAAGTGCATGACGTGGTCGTGCACGTATTGCGCCGCGATCATCAGGTTGCGGATCAGCTCGGCATTGTGCGGAATGCTGTAGCTGGGGATGGCGCGGTGCAGCGCATCCTCGACCGAGCGCACCGAGGCGATGCCATGCACCAGGGTGCAGACGCCGCAGATACGCTGGGCGAACGCCCAGGCGTCGCGCGGGTCGCGTCCGCGCAGGATGATCTCGATGCCGCGCACCATGGTGCCGGCGGAATACGCCTGGGTGATCTTGCCGCTGGCGTCGGTTTCGGCCTCGATGCGCAGATGCCCCTCGATGCGGGTGATGGGGTCGACGACGACGCGTTGTGCTGTGGTCATGTGTTCAGGCCTCCAGGTGTTCCGCCAGCAGCTCGGTCAGGCCGAGCAGTTTGGTATTCATTTCGTAATGGTCGAAGCCTTCCTCGATCGTGATGCGGCAGTTGGCGCAGAATGTCACCATGGTGTCGACGCCCGCCTCCTCGATCTGGCGCTTCTTGATGCGGAAAGCCTTGGCGCGCAGCGCTTCCGCCTCCTCGGTGTGGATCGCGGAAGCGCCGCCGCCGCCGCCACAGCACCAGTTCAACTTCTGCTTGTCGGCGATCGGGATGTAGTTCTCCGCGACCTGCTGGATCAGCGGCTCGGGCGCCTGCAGCACGCCGCCGCGACGCACGATCTGACAGGGGTCGTGCAGGATGAGCGGATCCTTCAGCTTGTCCTTCATCTTCAATACGCCCTTCTGGCGCAGTTCGTCGAGCAGTTCCAGCACATGCACGACATTGAAGCCGAAGGGACGGCCAACCAGGTTGGGCCCCTCCCAGCGGATCGCCATGTAGGCATGGCCGCATTCGGGCGACAGCACGTTCTTCACCTTAAGTTTCTCGGCGGCGTCGACGATGCGCGTGACGATCACCTTGGCCAGGTCGGAACTGCCGATCTGGATGCCGGCGTTGGTCGCCTCGTAGGCGTCGGAGGCGAGCGTGAAGCTGATGCCCGCCTTGTGGAAGATCTTTGCCAATGCTTCGATGTATTCTGGATAGTTGACGATCTCCATCGACGACAGCAGCACCAGGTAGTCGGCACCGGACTGGTCGACGGGGATCTTCAAGCCAGTGTTCTCTTCAACGTGCTTGAGCACATTGGCGACCGCCGGCCACTTCAGGCCCATCGGCCCCCCGAGCTCGACCGTACGCTTGGTCGCGCTCCGGATGCCGTCGGGGACATGGCCCGACACCGCCATGCCTTCGCGGAACTTGCGCACCATGTAGACGATGTCGTTGCCCACCGGACAGACCAGCGAGCAGCGGCCGCACAGCGTGCAACTGTCGTAGACCAATTCCTGCCACTGGTCGAGCTCGGCGTCGGTCACCGGCTTCGACAGGCCGACCATTTTCTTCAGCCGCCCGAGCAGCGTGTATTCCTGCTCGTAGACGCGGCGTAGCGGCTCCAGCTTGTGGATCGGCGTGTATTTCGGATCGCCGGTCTCGGTGTGGAACAGACAGGCCTCGGCGCACAGGCCGCAGTGCACGCAGCTTTCGAAATAGCTGGCAATGGGCGCGTCGATGACTTCCTTGAGGGCGTGGATGCCTTTTTCGAGTGAGGCGCTCATACCGCTTCCTCCTTGAATAGTTCAATTATTCCGAGGCTATCGTGTCGATCGCTGCCGGCATTCGCGGCCGGTCGCATCCCCGCCAGGCTTGGCCCCTGCTCCCTGCTCATACCGGCACCCCCTTATGCGCATTGACCCGGCCGTTGTACCAGCGCGAGCCGAACAGCGTGAAGCCATGGAACAGCTTGGAGAACGGCAGCACCACGAGCAGGATTTCCGCGGAGAGGATGTGCAGCGCCAGCATCTGGGTGTAGGGCAGCAGCAGGTGCTGCGTCGCCATCCAGCCCGTCAGCACCGGCAGGAAGGTCACCGCCCAGGTGAACCAGTCCTCGAAGGTGCTGAGAAAGCGCTTGACCGGCTTGTTGATGCGGTCGGCCAGCATCACCACCATCGCCGCCATCGTCACCACGGCCGTCAGCCCGATGAACTGCGAAGGCAGCGCAGGCCACGACAGCCCGACAAGGTTCTCGATCAACAGGATGTGCGGGGCGCCCAGGAACACGATGATCGCCAGCCCGATGTGGAAGATATAGCCGCCGACATAGCTGACCGGCGAACGCTTCAGCATGCCGGGCGGCGGCAGCGAGCGCCGGAACACGGTATGAAGACCGGACGCGCCTGCAGCGTGGCGTGGCGCGGCGAGATCCTTCTTGCGGCCGAGCGTGTAGATCTCGATCAGGCGCCACAGCACGCCCAGGAGGAAGATGCCGACGGCGATGTCGAGGCCCGGCCCCCGGGTCCAGGTCAGAAATTGCAGATCAGTCATGCCTATTTCTCCAGGTCGGCCAGCGTGGTGGTCTCATGCGTCGCCTTGGCGGCGCTTTTCTTGACCCGGTTGGCGACGCTGACCGCCACCCCGGCACCGGCGCCCACGACCGCGGCGACAGCGGCAAACTTGAGAGGGTCGGCCGGCGCCGACAGCGCCTTGTAGAAACCGCCGCCGTCCCAGAAATCCGGTTCGGAACAACCCAGGCAGCCATGCCCCGATTCCACCGGCCACGAGGTGCCGCCGTTCCATTTCACCGTGGCGCAGGCGTTATGCGTCACCGGCCCCTTGCAGCCGAGCTCGAACAGGCACCAGCCCTGGCGCGCGCCTTCGTCGTCGAAGGTCTTGGCGAACTTGCCCTGGTCGTAGAACGGGCGGCGGTAGCAGCGGTCGTGGATGGTCTCGCCGAAGAAGGACTTGGGCCGGCCCTTGTCGTCGAGCTCGGGCAGGCTGCCGAAGGTGAGATAGTGCGCCAGCACGCCGGTCATCACCACCGGGATGGGAGGACAGCCGGGAATGTTGACGATGGGTTTGTCCTTGACGAGGTCGGACACCGAGACCGCGCCGGTCGGATTCGGGTTGGCCTTCGGGATGCCGCCGAAGGAGGCGCAGGAGCCGACGGCGATGACGGCGGCTGCACCAGCGGCCGCCTCCTTCAGGATGTCCACGTTGGAGCGTCCGCCGATGCAGGAGTAGGCGCCGTCCTGACCCAGCGGGATCGAGCCGTCGACGATCAGCAGATACTTGCCTGCGTTGTCCTTCATCGCGGTATGCAGCGCTTCCTCGGCCTGGTGGCCGGCGGCGGCCATCAGCGTTTCCTGGTAGTCCAGCGAGATCATGTCGAAGATCATGCCTTCGATGGTCGGGGAGTGCGAACGCGTGATCGATTCGGTACAGCCGGTGCATTCCTGGAACGGCAGCCAGATCACCGATGGCCGTCGCGCCGCCGCCATCGCCTCGGCCATGGCGCGGCCCGCCGTCGGCGGCAGGGCCATCATGGAGGCCAGCGTCGCGCAATACTTGAGAAAGGTACGGCGGGTCACTCCCCGCCGCGCAAGCGTATCGATCAACGGACCCTGCATGATGCGTGCCTCCTGACAAGAAACATTCCCGCGCTCCCTACACCTTAGAAGTCGGATACCAGCAGTTCAAGATATCCCGATCCAATTTCCACATCCTGGGGATGGGCCTTGACCAGATCGGGAACGAATGCCACTTCGATGAATTGCGACGTCACCGCGCCCTGTTCGTTGTGATGCATGACCCACCACACGCCGGGGCATGCTGTTTCGTTCAGAGTGGATTCGCCATTGGCCTGCAGGGTGACGCTGATTTCACCGGCGCCGAGCTTGTCGCGCAGCCAGTCCAGGTCGGCAGGCGTCAGCGGCAATGCAGACAGATCGATGGCGGACGCTTCGCCGGTCGCGAGCAGGCGTCGCACCATCTCGAGCAATTCGCGCAGGAGGGGCGGCGCATTGCCGGTCAGGCCCGGTTCACCCGGCGGGACGACGTGTATGGGAATGGCATCAAGCGACATGGTGCCATGTCCGGATCAGGTCACGGATCGCTGTACAGGCAGGGGAAATGGCGGTGGCGACGGCAGGGGTAGGATGCTCGCCCCAGTCGATGGTCTGCGGCTGGATCGCCAACATGGCGCGCTTCTCGGGCCAGTGCCCCGCCAGAATGGCGATGGCGCGCAGATCGGTCAGCCCCACCTCGTGCACCGAGGCCTTGCGATTGCTCATCAGGAATGCGTCCATCTCCTCCCCCTCCAGCAATGTCCAGTCGCCTGGTTTCGATTTGATATTCGCGGCATCGACGACGATCAACGCATCGGCTTCCTCGATCGGTCCTGCCAGGGTGAACGAAAGCGTGCCGCCATCGAGCAGGGTCACATCGGACCAATTTGCCAGTTCGGGCTCGAGTGCCTGCAAAACATGAATGCCAATGCCTTCGTCGGTAAGCAGGGTGTTGCCGATCCCGAGCACGAGCGTTTTCATTGATTCAATCTACCAGCCTAAAATTAGAATAACAACCAAGTAATTCGCTCAAGCTTCTGATTCTCCATCATTATTTTGTAATATTTCGGATCCGGCAGAGGGCCGGCAAATCACATATACTGGTTCGAGTGTAGATTTTGATTGCCGCCCATGTGTCTCGCCATTCCGATGCAGATCGAATCGATCGAAGGCTTCACTGCCCGCTGCCAGGCCAAGGGCGTGTGGCGCGACGTCAGCCTGTTCATGATGCAGGATGAGCCGCCCGCAATCGGTGATTTCGTCATGGTGCACGTCGGCTATGCGATCCAGAAAATCGCCGAATCCGACGCCCGCACCACGTGGGAATTGCTCGACCAGATCCTGGAGGGCCAAGCCCAGGAGGTGGGGGGTGCATGAACTGGCCGTCGCCCAGGCGCTCGTCGAACAGGTGGATGCCGTGATCGATCAGCATCAGGCGAGCCGTGCCACCCTGATCCGCGTGTGCATCGGTCCCCTGGCCGGCGTCGTGCCTGATCTGCTGGCCACGGCTTTTCCGCTCGCGGCGGCCGGCAGCCGCATGGAACACGCCGAACTCGAATTCACCCATGCGCCGATCCGGGTGCATTGCCAGACCTGCGGCGCCGAGACCGAGGCCGCGATGAACCGCCTGCTCTGCGGTGCCTGTGGCGACTGGCATACCCGGATCCTATCCGGCAACGAACTGCTGCTGGAAAGCGTCGAGCTCGAAACGGCGCCCGCCCTGCCCCTTGAAACCTGACTCCTGGCCTCTGAAAAATGTGTGATACCTGCGGCTGCAACCTCACCCCCGGCAACCAACACCTCGCGTTCAAGCCCGTCGCCAAGGGCGCGACTGCGGTCTCGGTGCTCAAGGGCCTCCTCGCGAAGAACGACGATCAGGCTGCACACAACCGCGAACATTTCGACCGCCGCGCCATCCTTGCGATCAACCTGATGTCCTCACCCGGATCCGGTAAGACCGCGCTGCTGGAAGCGACGCTGACCGCGCTGAAGGACGAATTCACCTGCGCAGTGATCGAGGGCGATCTCGAAACCGAGAACGACGCCGAGCGCATCCGCGCGAAAGGTGTGCAGGCGCACCAGATCGTCACCGGCACCGCGTGCCACCTCGACGCGCATCTGGTGCACGACGCACTGCACCACATGACGCTCGACGGCGTCGACATCCTGTTCATCGAGAACGTCGGCAACCTGGTGTGCCCGGCGAGCTTCGACCTCGGCCAGCACCTCAACGTCACCTTGCTCTCGGTCACCGAGGGGGACGACAAGCCGGCCAAGTATCCGGTGATGTTCCGCGCCGCCGATGCCATGTTGTTGACCAAGACCGATCTGCTGGCGGTACTCGACGATTTCGACCCGGACCAGGCCGAGACACACCTGCGCAATCTCGCCAATCCTGCGCCGGTCATGCGCCTGTCGGCACGCAAGGGCATGGGCATGGACGCCTGGCTGACCTGGTTGCACGAACAGCTCGCCGCCCAACGCGCCCGCGTCGCCATCGGACAATCTCGCCGCCCGGCGATCCAGAGCGACGGCATGAAATATCACAAGGCCACGGCCTGATGAACGAGTCCCGCGTCTGGCTGGACAAGATCCACGCCTTCGAATTCGACCGCCCGATCAAGATCATGAACGTGTGCGGCGGTCACGAGCGTTCGATCACCCACGCGGGCATGCGCGGCGCCCTGCCGGCGTGGCTGGAGCTGGTGCCGGGTCCCGGCTGTCCGGTGTGCGTATGCCCGGAGGAGGACGTCTACCAGGCAATCCAGCTGGCGTTGCAGGACAAGGTCATCCTGGTTGCGTTCGGCGACATGCTGCGGGTGCCGGTCAATGTCAAAAAAGGCGAGGTGCGCTCGCTGGCCGAGGCACAGGCCGCCGGCGCCGATATCCGTCCGATCGCCAGCCCGCTCGATGCGCGCCGGATCGCGCAAGACAAAACCCCGATCGCCCGGTGGTGTTCTTCGCCGCCGGCTTCGAGACCACCACTGCACCGACCGCGGCTATGCTGGCCGAAGGGATTCCCGACAACCTCAGCATCCTGCTGTCCGGACGGCTCACCTGGCCGGCGGTCGCGATGCTGCTCGACTCCGGTAGCCCCGGCTTCGACGCGCTGGTCGCGCCCGGCCATGTCTCCACGGTCATGGGGCCGGAGGAATGGTCTTTCGTCATCGACCGGTACGAGATTCCCGCCGCAGTGGCCGGCTTCGGCACGGAGTCGCTGCTCGCCTCGTTTTATTCCGTACTGCGCCAGCTGAAGACCGGCGAGCGCTTTCTCGACAACTGCTATCGCGAAGTCGCCCATCCAGGCGGCAACCCGACCGGCCGCCGTCTGCTTGACCACACGCTCGCGGTCGTCGACGCCAACTGGCGCGGCATCGGCATCATTCCAAACTCCGGCTACGCGCTGAAGCCTGCCTTTGCACAACACGACGCACGCCTGCTGTTTCCCGACCACACCGACCCCGACCGCCGCCGCGCCGGCGAAATGCCGCCCGGCTGCGATTGCGCGCAAGTGGTGCTCGGCAAGATCTACCCCAACCAGTGCCGCATCTACGGCAAGGCCTGCACCCCGCGCAATCCGGTCGGCCCCTGCATGGTGTCGGACGAAGGCGCCTGCCGCATCTGGTGGGCAGGCGGCGTGCGCGTAGCCGCCGATGCCTGAACGCGTCGCCCGCTTCATCACGATCAGCGGCAGGGTTCAGGGCGTAGGCTTCCGGCCCTTCGTCTATCGGCTCGCCCATCGGCATGGCATCACCGGCTGGGTGCGCAACGCCAACGGTGCAGTGGAAATCCATGCGGAGGGACTGCCCGCACAACTCCAGCGATTCAGCGACGCTTTGCTGAACGATGCACCGCCCTTGTCGGCGCCCGCCAAACTGGCCAGTGAAAACTGCCCGCCCGAAGCGGCACACGCATTCTCCATTCTCGACAGTGAGTCCCGGAACGCGGCCGACATTCATGTGCCGGCCGATGGTTTTGTCTGTGCGGACTGCCTGGCCGAACTGCACGACCCGGCCAACCGCCGCCATCGCTACCCCTTCGTCAACTGCACCCAGTGCGGGCCGCGCTACACGCTGATCACCGCCCTGCCCTACGACCGGCCCAATACGGCGATGCACGATTTCACGCTGTGCCCGGATTGCCGGCAGGAATACGGAAACCCGCTCGACCGCCGCTTTCATGCCGAACCCATCGCCTGCCCGGCGTGCGGCCCCCACCTGCAGTTCGTCTCGGGGAACAAGGCAGCCGACGGCGACGAGGCTGCACTGGCCGCAGCCGTCGCCGCGCTGCAGTCCGGAAAAACCGTCGCGGTGAAAGGCGTCGGCGGTTACCACTTGATGTGCGATGCCGCGAACGATGACGCCGTCGCTTCACTGCGTGCACGCAAGTCGCGCCCGACCAAACCGCTGGCGGTGATGTTCCGCAACCCCGACGCCATGCGCCGTGCCGTGCACATGACACCGGAACGGGCGGATTTCGTGGCGTCGGCCCAACGCCCCATCGTGCTGCTACCGAAACGGGCTGAATCCGGACTGAGCAATCTCATCGCACCCGGCCTCGCGGAAATCGGCTGCCTTCTGCCCTACTCGCCGCTGCACGACCTGCTGCTGGCCGATTTCGGCGGGCCGCTGGTGGCGACGTCCGGCAACCTCTCCGGCGAACCGGTGCTGACCGACAACCACGAAGCGCAAACCCGGCTTGCCCACCTTGCCGACGCGTTCCTGCACCACGATCGCCCCATCGTACGGCCGGCCGACGATCCCGTGTACCGTCCCATCGCCGGCGCGCCGCGGCCGCTGCGCCTGGGACGCGGCAATGCGCCGCTGGAACTCGGACTGCCTGCTCCCTTGCCCGAACCCGTGCTGGCGCTCGGCAGCCACATGAAGAACACACTCTGCCTCGCCTGGGGATCGCGCGCCATCATCTCGCCGCATATCGGCGAACTCGGCACCGCACGCAGCCAGGACACGCTGGCGCAGGTGGCGTCCGATTTGCAAGGCCTGTATCAGGTGCGGGCAACACGCCTGATCGTCGACCGCCATCCTGGCTACGGCACGCGCCGTTACGCCCGCGCCGGCGGCTTGCCGGTGTTCGAGGTCTGGCATCACCACGCCCATGCATCCGCGCTGGCCTGGGAATTCCCGGATGTCGCCGACTGGATCGTGTTTGCGTGGGATGGCGTCGGCCTCGGCGAGGACGGCACGCTGTGGGGTGGCGAGGCCTTCACCGGCGCACCCGGACGCTGGCAGCGTGCCGCTTCGATGCGAACATTTCGCCTGCCTGGCGGCGACAAGGCCGGGCGCGAACCGTGGCGCGCCGCGGCAGCACTGCTGTGGGAAACGGGCCAGCCGGCACCCTTTGCGCCCGAACCCCTGCATCAGGCATGGTCGGCCCGGCTCAACAGCCCGGCCAGTTCCGCCGTCGGGCGCCTGTTCGATGCCGCTGCGGTCTTGTGCGGCGTCTGCACCCACGCCAGCTTCGAAGGCGAGGCGCCGATGCGGCTGGAAGCGGCCGCGGCCACCTCCACCGGCGATGCCGTCGAACTGCCGCTCGCGCGCGACCCGCTCGGCCTATGGCGTACCGACTGGGCGCCGCTGCTGCCCATGCTCGGCGACACGACCCGGCCGCCCGCCGAGCGCACAGCCCGCTTTCATCTGAGTCTGGCGCAGGCGCTGGTCGAACAGGCGCAACAGTTGCGCACGCAAACCGGCATCCGGTCGGTCGGCCTCACCGGTGGCGTGTTCCAGAACCGCGTGCTTGCGGAAGCCGCGATCGGCCTGCTTGAGCGCGCAGGCTTCAGCGCTCATCTGCCCCAGCATGTCCCCGTCAACGATGCCGGGTTAAGCTTCGGCCAGGTCATCGAACTCCTCCACCAATAAAGACACGCCATGGACGACACCCGCATCCTTCTCGCACACGGCAACGGCGGCCGCCTGATGCGCGAACTCATCACCGACGTTTTTGCACGCCATCTCGGCAACCCGCTGCTCGACACCGACGCCGATGCCGTCACGCTGCCGCACGTGAACGGCGAGCTCATGGTCACCACCGACGGCTTCACCGTCGAGCCGCTTGAATTTCCCGGCGGCGACATCGGCTCACTCGCCGTGCATGGCGTGGTCAACGACCTGGCGGTGGCCGGGGCCGATCCGCTTTATTTCACCGTGTCCGCGCTCATCGAGGAAGGACTGGAAATCGGCGCGCTCGATCGCTACATCTCCAGCTTCGCGCGGGCTGCGCGACAGAACCATGTCGTCGTCGTGGCCGGCGACACCAAGGTGGTGCGCCGGGGCGAAGGCAGCGGCCTGTATCTCTCCGTTGCCGGCATCGGTGTGCGGCGCGCGTCCACCCGGCTGGCGATGGACCGCATCGCGCCGGACGACGTGGTGCTGGTGTCCGGCCCGGTCGGCGATCACGGCATCGCGGTGATGCTGGCACGCGAGCAGTTCGGCCTGTCCGGCGAGCTACGCTCCGATTCGGCCTCGGTGTTGCCGCTGACGCGCGCGGTGCGCGATTTTCCCGATCTCAAGTTCATGCGCGACCCGACGCGCGGCGGACTCGCCACGGTGGCCCACGAAATCGCACGCGCCAGCGGCCACAGCGTGACGCTCGACCAGAACGCGGTACCGCTGCGCCCGGAAGTCGTATCGGTCTGTGAAATGCTGGGCTATGACCCGTATTTCCTGGCCTGCGAAGGCCGGGTCGTCGCCGTCGTCGACCCCTTCGCAGCCGACGACGTACTCGCCCGTTGGCACGCCCTGCCGGAAGGGCGGGACGCCTGCATCATCGGTCGTGTCGAAACAGGCGGCGGACGCGTGATCCTGGAAACCGGTCTTGGCGGCCGGCGCGTGCTGGACGAACTGGAAGACGATCCGCTACCACGGATCTGCTGAACGGTGGCGTCGACACGTCACGCCAAATACAGTTTCAGCGCCCGTGCCGATTGCATTGACGGATAATGCCCGGCTTCGCTCACCCTCTGGAAACCAGGCCGCATGCAAAAAGAAGTCCAAGAAGCCCCTCAGTACGCCGTCGTGGCGTCGGTTCAGCTCCCAGGGGTGAGCGACATGGAGTTTGAAGCCTCGCTGGCCGAGCTGCGCGAACTGGCCAAGACACTGGGCTTCACGGTTACCCGTACGTTCACGCAAAAACGGTCCGGCTTCGACTCGACGGCCTATCTGGGCGTGGGCAAGCGGCGGGAGATCCACCATTTTGTCCAGGGCAAACCGGATAGCGAAACCGAGCCCGACGCTCGTTCGCTGAACCCCTTGTATCGCCTCGACACGGTTGTCGAGGGAATGGACGACGAAGCGCCGGTCTCGCCCGACCCGATCGACGTCATCTTCGTCGACCACGAGATTTCCCCGTCGCAGGCGCGCCATCTCGAAAACGAAGTCGGCTGCCAGGTGATGGATCGCACCATGGTCATTCTCGAGATCTTTCACCGCAACGCACGTTCCCCCGCTGCGCGCGCGCAGGTGGAAATCGCGCGTCTGGGCTACCTGGCGCCGCGCCTGCGCGAGGCGGCGAAGCTCGCCGGGCCGCAAGGGCGGCAACGCAGCGGCGTCGGCGGACGCGGGGCCGGCGAGTCGCACACCGAACTGGACAAGCGCAAGATCCGCGACCGCATCGCCGAGCTGCAGAAGGAGATCGCGGCGATGGACGCCGACCGCAAGACGCAGCGTGCGCGGCGACAGGCGCACCAGGGACTCGCCAGCGTGGCGCTGGTCGGCTACACCAACGCAGGCAAGTCCACCTTGATGCGCGCACTCACGGGCAGCGAAGTGCTGGTCGCCAACAAGCTCTTCGCCACGCTCGACACCACCGTGCGCACCCTGTTCCCCGAGAGCGTCCCGCGCGTGCTTGTCAGCGATACGGTCGGTTTCATCAAGAACCTGCCACACGGACTGGTCGCGTCATTCAGGTCCACGTTGGAAGAGGCACTGGATGCCTCGCTGCTGCTTCACGTCATCGACGCCAGCGACCCGGGATTCGAACGGCAGATCGAGACCACCGAGCACGTGCTGGACGAGATCGAGGCGCAGGACGTGCCACGCATCCGGATTTTCAACAAGATCGACCACGTCGGCGATGTGGCGGCACAGGCCGAACGCGAAGCCGCGCTGCGCGCCGCGTATCCAGGCTGCATCGTGATGAGTGCGCGCCGTCCCGACGACGTCGCGAAACTACATCAGGCGATCGTTGCCTTTTTCCAGCGTGACCTGGTCGAGGCCGAGCTGTTCCTGCCCTGGTCGGCCCAGCAACTGCGCGGAAGCATATTCGCGCGTTGCGAGGTCCTGGCCGAGCGTGCCGACGCTGAAGGTGCGTTCTTCAGCGTGCGGGGCGAGCAGGCAGCCCTGGATAGTCTGCGCGAGCAGCTTGGTCAGACGCATTGAGAGATCGCCTTATCGAACCGCTCACCGTTTGCACACCCACACCGATCACTCTCAAACCCACTTCCTTCGGCTGAGGAAACCGACAGCTGTCAGGATTTGACCTGCCTGCGACAGCGATCCGCCCACACGGCCGCTTCCACCCGCGAACGCAGGTTGAGCTTCTTCAGCAGGTGCTTGACGTGGACCTTCACCGTGCCTTCGGCGATATTCATGTCGCGGGCGATCAGCTTGTTGCTCTTGCCGCCGGCCAGATGGTCGAGGATGCGGCTTTCCTGCTCGGTCAGGCCGGCTTCGGCAAGGCTGGTGGGGCGGCTTTTCTCGCGCAGCGAAGCGACCAGCAACTGGGTCAGGCGCTCGCTGATGGTGATCTTGCCGTGCGCAGCCTCGACCAGCTTCTGCATCAGATCCTCCGGTTCCATGTCCTTCAGCAGATAACCGTCGGCGCCGGCCTGCAGCGCCGCCATCAGATCCTCCGCCTGGTCCGACACGGTGAGCATGATGACGCGGGAATCGGAGCCTTCCTCCTTGATCGCCTTCAGGACGTCGACGCCGTTCATGTCCTTCATGTTGAGGTCGAGCAGGATCATGTCGGGATGCAGGCGCTGTGCGAGCTGGATGCCTTCCTTGCCGCTGGGGGCTTCACCGACAAAGCGGAATTCGGGGGTGGCCTGGATCAGTTGGATCACGCCCTTGCGGAACAGGGGGTGATCGTCGACGACCAGGATGGTGTGGGTATCGGACGGATTCATAGGGAAGGGGGAAATTGTTCAGTAGGCAAAGAAAGGATGTCGCGCCGCGCGGTTGGCATGAAGTGCAGGGTGACACGGGTGCCGGCGGCAGGAAGGTTCTCGACGCTCAACTGGCCGCCCAGGTTTCTGGCCCGCTCTTCCATGATCGTCATCCCGTAATGATGGGCTCCCGCTGCCTGGTGGACGCCGATGCCGTCATCGGTCACGATCGCCGACACCGACCCGTCGCTGTTGCAGTGCACGCTGATTTCCGCCTGGTGCGCCCGGGCATGGTGAAGCACATTGGAAAGCGCCTCGCGCACGATCTGCAGGGCGTGGATTTCTTCGTTGGGCGTGAGTGTACAGCCGGCCAGATGGACGTCCAGCGTGATCGGAATGCCGCCGCGGGCAGTGAATTCATTCACGGTGTCCTGCAGGGCGGCACCCAGGCCTTCTCCTTCGATACGTAGACGGAACGTGGTGAGGAGTTCGCGCAACTGGCGGTAGGCGCTGTTGAGGCCTTCTCGCAGTTCGGCCAGCACTTCGTTGGCTTCGCTGCCTGCGCCGGGCTGCAATGCCGGGTCCGCGGCAGGCAACAATGGCTTCAGCCGGCTGACCTGGATTTTCATGTAGGCGAGCGATTGCGCCAGCGAATCGTGCAGTTCGCGCGCCAGCGCGGCACGCTCTTCCAGCAGCGACAGCCGGCGAGTCTGCTCGGTACGGCGCGCGGTGCCGATGGCGATGCCGATATGGCGCGACAAGGCCTCGAGCAGCTGGGTCTGCCATTGCGCCAGCTCCTTGCCCGGAGGCATCTCCAGTTGCAACACGCCATAATGATGCTCGGTATCCTTGAGCGGCAACGTCAGCATGCGACGACCATCTGGCAGCGCATGGACGGCCAGCGTTTGGTGGGCAAGGCATTCCGCGCAACTCGTCAGACCGCACTGATTGGGATCGCCGCCGTCCGGACGCAGCGTACTGGCGATCACGCGCGCACGTGTCTCGCCGGCCTCCACCAGACAGGCGAGCCCGTGTCCAACGCCGAGGACATTCTCCAGATCGTTCAGCAGGATGGCATAGGTGTTCGCCGCCACCGGCCCGTTGTAGAGCCGGGCGATGGAGTGATAGAGCAATTCCAGCGAACGGTTGGCGATGGTGAGCTCGGCAGTCTTTTCTTCCACCCGCGCTTCCAGGTTCTGATACATCCTGGAAAGATCCTCGGCCATGTGGTTGAAGGCCTGCCCCAGCCGTCCGAGCTCGTCGCTGCCGGTGTGCTCGGTACGCACCGCGAGGTTGCCCTGGCCGACATTGGCCGCAAACGACAGCAGGTCGCGCAGGGGCAGGATCAGGTCGTTGCGTGCCAGATACAGCGTGAGCGAGCCAACCAGCAGCGTCATCAGCAAGGCGGCGCCGAGCACCATGCGCAGGACCAGGATTTTCGCCTCGGTATCGCGTTCGATCTGCTTGACCAGGTGATCGATCTGGTCGACGAAGTAATTGACCTCCGCGATCAGCGGGACCTGGTTTGTCATGGCAGACGCGCTACCCCCCACTTCCGCCTTGAACCGCGGTTTCATTTTCTGCCAGGCCTGTAGCACGGTCGCATAGCTGCGCGAGAGCTCGGTTTCGGCCTGTCGCGGCATCAATTCCGTGATGCGGGGGTCGGCCAGGGTGGATTCGAACGTGTCGATCGCATCGCCGAGCTGGATGGCGGCATTCCCGCCGCCCGACTGTCTGGCCGAGAGTGCGAGGCTGCTCATCCTGTAGGTCTGCATGCGCAGGCTGCCTGCGAGGTTGATCGCTTCGCCGCTGCCCTGCACCGATTCTGCGATGATCCCCGAGCTGGCCATGCCGAGGATGGCGAAACAGGCGATCAGCGCCAGGGCGCCGCCCAGTTTCAGCAGCAGCGAATGCTGCAGGAAGCCACGTTTTTCGCTCATATCCGCCTTGGGGCCGATCGGGCACCCGAAAATAAAGAGGTACCTCGAAAGTACCATTTATCCATGATCATGCTAGCAACGATTTCCCGATTTGTTGTGAAAACATGGACTTAACAATCTTTCGCCATACATCTTTTAGCCGGCGCCATCGGCTGGCAACACCGTGATTGAAATCAATATTTACGGACCTAGAGATCGTATTTTCTTTATATGCTAGATTCCAAATGCGACATTTTGTCGCAGCGGCAAGCAGCCGGAATGGCCGCCTGCCGGATTCGAGCGATTCGGATTGCCTTGCGCCAATCCGAGTGAACGTGCCGATTATTTTCAGGACGGGGAGCACCACGACATGACACAGGACCATACGCAGGACGATAGCAAACTATCCGACACCCAGCCCGATCTGGGTCGCCGAAAATTCATGAATACCGCCGCCCTGGTCGGACTTTCCGGCGCAGGGCTTTCGCTGGGCCTGTCTGCATGCAACAAGAAATCGGCGCCGGCGACGGGTGAAGGCGCTGGCGCGGGCGCCCCCGCGGCCCAGGCCGGGAGCGGTGTCGATTACAGCAAATACGAAGTCCCGCCGGGACAGCTCGATGAATACTATGCGTTTTCCAGCGGCGGGCATTCGGGCGAGTGCCGCATCTACGGCATCCCGTCCGGGCGCGAGTTGAAGCGCATCCCGGTCTACAACATGGACGCCCTGGTCGGTTGGGGCGTGACCAACGAATCGAAGGCGATCCTCGGCACCAAGCCCAACGGCACGCCCAAGTACACCACCGGCGACACGCACCACGTCCACCCGTCCTATACCGACGGCACCTACGACGGCAAGTACCTGTTCGTGAACGACAAGATCCACGGCCGTCTCGCGCGCATCCGCATGGACACCATGGAGACCGACAAGATCACCGAGCTGCCCAATGTCCAGGGCTTTCACGGCACCTTCCCCGACAAGCGCGACCCGGTCGACTCCAACGTCAACCACACCACCCGCGTGTTCTGCGGCGGCGAGTTCTCGATTCCGCTGCCCAACGACGGGCGCGACCTGGAGGACGGCAGCAAGTACAAATCGATATTTACCTGCGTCGACTCCAATTCCATGGAGGTGCGCTGGCAGGTGCTGATCGACGGCAACTGCGACCTGGTGGCCAGTTCCTATGACGGCAAGCTTGCCGCGACCAACCAGTACAACACCGAGATGGGGCTCCATTACGAGGACATGATGGCGGCGGAAATGGACGACTGCCTGTTCTTCAACATTGCCCGCATCGAAGAGGCCGTGAAGGCAGGCAAGGTGCGGTACATCGCCGGATCCAAGGTGCCCGTCGTCGACGGCACCAAGGCGGCCAACCAGGACCCCAAGACCGCGCTGACGTGCTATGTGCCGATCCCGAAGAATCCCCACGGCGTGAACATCAGCCCGGACGGCAAGTACTACGCCTGTTCGGGCAAGCTTTCGCCGACGGCCTCGGTCATCGAGCATGCCCTGGTACTGAAGTGGTTCGATGGCGGCCTGGCCAACCCCCGCGACGCCGTGGTTGCCGAACCCGAGATCGGCCTCGGGCCGCTGCACACCGGTTTCGACAACAAGGGTAACGCCTACACCACCCTCTTCCTCGACAGCCAGATCGTGAAGTGGAACGTGGAAGCCGCGATCAAGGCATACAAGGGTGACAAGAATGCCAAGGTGGTACTTGACCGCATCGACGTGCATTACCAGCCGGGCCACGGCTTCACGTCAATGGGTGAAACCAAGGAATCGGATGGCCGCTTCTTCATTTCCGACAACAAGTTTTCCAAGGATCGCTTCCTGCCCGTGGGGCCGCTGCACGCCGAGACTGCCCAGCTGATCGATATCAGCGGCGACAAAATGAAGCTGGTAGCCGATCACTCGGTGTATTCGGAGCCGCACGATTCCATCATCATCCGCCGCGACATCATCAAGACGCGCCAGATCTACAACATGGACGACTTCCCGCTGGCGGTGAAGGATCCCAAGGATTCGGGCGTCTTCCGCAACGGCAGGAAGGTGACCATCAAGCTCACCAGCCAGGCGCCGACCTTCAGCCTGCGGGAGTTCAAGGTCAAGAAAGGCGACGAGGTGACCATCATCCTGACCAACCACGACAAGGTCGAGGATCTGACGCACGGTTTCGCCATTCCCAAGTACGACATCCAGTTCATCGTCAACCCGCAGGAGACCAAGTCGGTCACCTTCGTTGCCGACAAGCCGGGCGTTTACTGGTGCTACTGCACCAATTTCTGTCATGCACTGCACCTGGAGATGCGCAGCCGCATGCTGGTCGAGGCTTGACCGATTGCTCCGTTCCGCTCCCCTGGGCGGAACGGACGACCAGATCGCAAGGCCGCCGGCTGGCCGGCGGGCAAAATGCGTGTTCCAGGTGATGTTCAGACATTTGCGGTGTTTTTCATGGATTATCTAGCCCGCCCTATCGCCTGTTTCCTGGCGATACTCTGTTTTTACTGCGCCCCCGGGCTGGCTGTCGCCGGCAGCTACGAGGCGCCGTTGCCGGTGCAACTGTCCACCGATCCCGACCTGTGCGCGTACGTACCCTGCAAGGACGTGATGCCTGGCGCCGACAGCTTTTCCAAGCGCATGGGCAAACCGGCCTATGTCGAGGCCTACCAGAGCCGCAAAGACAAGCATGACGGGAAGGACGATCATGGCGACGAGAAAGACAAGCATGACGGGAAAGACGACCGCAAGCTGATCGGCTACGTATTCCTGTCCACCGACGTCGTCGACATCCCGGCCTACTCGGGCAAGCCGGTGGTGACGCTGATCGGCATGGATACCAAGGGCATCATCACCGGTGTCCGGGTTCTGAAGCACTCCGAACCCATCCTGCTGGTGGGCATTCCGGAGTCGCAGCTCACCAAGTTCGTCAAGCAATACCTCGGCAAGTTCGTCGGCGACAAGATCGAAGTGGGCACCTCCCGGCCGGGCGAAGGCATGATCGGCGTCGACGCGATCTCCGGCGCCACGGTGACGGTGATCGCTGAAAACCAGGTCATCCTGCGCAGCGGCCTCGAAGTCGCCCGACAGGTGGGCATCGTCAAGCCTACGATCCGGCCCCAGGCGAAATTCAAGGACATCCCGGGCACGCTGGACTGGCAGGCGCTGCTCGACGAAGGCAGCGTCCAGGAACTCAAGGTCAAGGCGGACGAAATCGGCCAGGGGCCCGCGGGGCAACCCTACATCGACATCTATTTCGGCTATCTCAACGAGCCGACGATCGGGCGCAGTGTGCTGGGTGAGCATGGCTACGCCTCTCTGATGTCCAAGCTCAAGCCGGGCGAGCATGCGATTTTCCTGATCGCCAACGGCACGGGGTCCTTCAAGGGCTCAGGCTTCGTGCGCGGCGGCATCTATGACCGCGTGCTGGTGTCCCAGGACATCGATTCCTTCACCTTCCGCGATCTGGATTACCTCAACCTGTACGGCATCGAGGCCGCCGGCGCCCCGCCCTACAGGGAGTCGGCCATCTTCATCATCCGCTCGCCGTCCTTCAGTGCGGCCTATCCCTGGAGCCTCGTGTACCTGGCCAACAAGATGGACCGGCAGACCGGCGCCAAGACTTTCGCCAACTTTGACAAGGAATACTGGCTGCCCGCCCGCTATCTGGAAGGCGGTCGCCCGGAAGTCGTCAAGCCGGAGGCGACCTGGGTCAAGGTCTGGAAATCGCGCAAGGTCGAGGTCGTGCTGTTTCTGCTGTGGCTGATCGCTGCGGGCACCGTCTATGCGTTGCGCGACAAGCTGGTCCGGCGCTCCACCATGAAGGACACACGCTGGAAGGAAATTCCGCGCTACCTGCTGTGGGTCTCATCGATCGGCTTCGTCGGCTTCTACCTGCTGGCCGTGCCGTCGATCACCCAGGTGCTGACCTGGTTCCATGCCATCCTGTTCGAGTGGCGCTGGGAACTGTTCCTGTCCGATCCGTTCGTCTTCCTGTTCTGGATTTTCATCATCGTCACCACGTTCTTCTGGGGACGCGGGATGTTCTGCGGCTGGATGTGCCCCTACGGATCGCTCGCCGAACTGGTCTACCATGTGGCCGGCAAGCTGGGGCTGAAGCGCTACCAGCGCCACCTGCTGCCGCAGAATTGGCATGATCGGCTGAAATGGATCAAATACGGCATTTTTACCATCCTGCTCGCCGTGTCCTTCTATTCCATGGGATGGGCGGAAAAGCTCGCCGAAGTCGAGCCGTTCAAGACCACCTTCCTGGTCGGCGTGTGGAACCGCTCCTGGCCTTTCGTGACGTTCTGGACCGTCCTGATCGTCGCGTCGGCTTTCTTTGAACGCCCATTCTGCAAATACCTGTGCCCGTTGGGCGCGGCGCTCGCGGTGCCTTCGACATTCCGCTGGTGGGGACTCAAGCGCAAGGCGGAGTGCGGGCCGTGCGCGGCGTGCCAGGTGGGCTGCGGCTCGCAGGCGATCGACGACGCCGGCCGCATCGACCAGCGCGAATGCCTGTTGTGCCTCGACTGCCAGGTCCTCTATTACGACACCCATGCCTGCCCGCCGCTGGCCAAGGAACGCAAGCGCCGCACCAAGGCCGGCGAGCCGCTGACCGCGATCGGCGCGGACGGCTACTACATTCCCATCGTGCCGGTTTCCGCCCGTCCCACGCCGGCGGCCGCGGAGCGGCCGAGCCTGCCCGCCTTCATCGGGCAGGAATTCTTCGACCATCTGTTCCCCTGGAGCCGCAAGGTCTTCCAGCAGCCGGTCCTGCTGCAGGCGACCACGTTCGCGCTGACCGTGCTGGTGACCTGGGTGTGGGTGCTCGGCGCCGCCGGTCAGATCGGCCCCGGCATCGTGCTCGGTTGGTGGCTGGGCTGGAGCGCCTACGAGCTGGTGGTGCGTATGCGCTGCAAGCCCTACGTCAAGGATGGCCCGTGGTGGGGGCGCAACCTGCGCCCGGCCTCCTGGGCCGACATGGCCGCCTACGTGGCCTTCAAGAACCTGCTCATCGCTGCCACCCTGTTCCTGATCATGAAGGGCGCAGGCATACTGGATGTCCTGCAAGGCCTGCCGGCGCTGCAACCAGACCGATCGTATGGCCCGTTCTGGCGGGCATGCTGGCATGCCTGGCGGGCCTGGTGCGCGCCGACGTCCTGACGGTGCACGCGGGCGAGTCCATCGGCGCGGCCATTGCCCAGGCCCACCCCGGCGACGAAGTGCGCGTGGAGCGTGGCCTGTACCGGGAAAACCTGCGGATCGACAAGCCGCTGACGCTGAAAGGCATCGACCGGCCCACGCTGAGCGGCGGCCACAAGGGCGACACCATCCGCATCACCGCCGAGGATGTCGTCATCGATGGGCTGATCGTGCGCGATTCCGGCGACAGCCTGCTCGACCAGAATGCCGGCATCTACATCCAGCCGGGCGCGCATCGCGCGATCGTGCGCAACTGCGACCTGACCTACAATCTATTCGGCCTCTGGATCGAATCGGTGCAGAACGTGCAGATCCTCAACAACGTGATCACCGGCAAACGCGATTACCAGTCGGCCCGCCGCGGCAATGGCATCGAGCTCTACCACACCGAGGGCGCGCAGATCGTCGGCAACCAGATCAGCTTCGTCCGCGACGGCATCTACGTGGATGTGTCGAATCACGCGCTGTTCCGCAACAACCGCATCCACAATTCGCGCTACGGCACCCACTACATGAACTCCAACGACAACGTATGGGAAGGCAACGACTCGTACCACAACCGCGGCGGTCTCGCGCTGATGATGGCGCGCAACCAGGTGGTGCGGAACAATCGCGCCTGGGGCAATTCCGACCACGGCATCATGCTGCGCACGCTCCAGGATTCGGTGATCGAAGGTAACGTCGTCGCCGGCAATGCCCGCGGCTTTTTCATCTACGATGCCGAGTACAACACCATCCGCAACAATCTGGTGATGGACAACACCGTCGGCATCCACCTGTGGGCGGGCTCTTACCACAACAAGGCGACAGGCAACGACTTCATCCAGAACCGCACCCAGATCAAGTACGTGGCCAGCCGGGACGAGATCTGGTCCGGCAACTACTGGAGCAACTATGTGGGGTGGGACCGCAACGGCGACGGCATCGGCGATGTGCCCTACGAGGCGAACGACATGGTCGACTACCTGTCCTGGCGCCACCCGATGATGAAGCTGCTGCTGGCCAGCCCGGCCGTACAGACGCTGCGCATGGTCAGCCAGCAGTTCCCGCTACTGCGCGCCACCAGCATCGTCGATCCCCAACCGCGGATGCAGCCGCACAACCCCGACTGGAGAAAATGGCGTGGCCTCTTCCCTTCCCCCCAATGACGCCGGCGCACCCCTGATCGTCGCACAGGGGGTGCGCAAGCACTACGGAAACATCCGCGCGGTCGACGGCGTCGACCTCGACATCCGTTCCGGCGAACTGTTCGGCCTCATCGGGCACAACGGCGCCGGCAAGAGCACGCTGTTCAAGATGATGCTGGGCCTCACCCCCACCACCGCGGGCGACATCCGCATCGGCGGCGCGCTCGTCACCGGCCGCGACTTTCGTGCCGTACGGCGCACGGTCGGCTATCTGCCGGAGAACGTGGTGCTCTATGACAATCTCACCGGACTCGAGACGCTCTGGTTCTTCGCCAGGCTGAAAGGTGTCTCGCCGGCAGAAGCGGGCCCGACGCTCGAACGCGTGGGTCTTGCGCACGCAGCCAAACGGCGCGTACGCGAATACTCCAAAGGCATGCGCCAGCGTCTCGGCTTCGCCCAGGCCCTGCTCGGCAAGCCGCGTATCCTGTTTCTCGACGAGCCCACCACGGGCCTCGATCCGGAAGCGATCCGCAGTTTCTACGCGACGCTGCGCCAGCTCAGAAGCGAAGGCGTGACGACGGTCATCACCTCCCACATCCTCGCCGAGATCCAGGAACGGGTGGATCGCATTGCGATCATGGCCGCCGGCAAGGTGCAGGCCCGCGGGACGGTGCAGGACCTGCGTGAACAGGTGGACCTGCCGCTGTGGTTCAGCGTGCGCGTCTCGAAGGAGGATTTCGAGGCGGTGCGCGCCGCGCTTTCCCATCTGCAGGTGGAGGCGATCGAGGCGCACGATGATCACGTGAAGGTGCGCTGCCGGCGCGAAGCGAAGATGGCGGTGATCGAGGCGCTCGCCCGGCTGGACGGCCGCGTCCGCGACCTGACGGTACGCGAGCCTTCGCTCGAAGATGTGTTCTTCGGCTTTTCGGACTGAGAGGGCGACATGGAAATCGCACAGATCGCCACCATCGCGAGCAAGGAATTCTGGGACCGCATCCGCAATCGCTGGGTGCTGGCCGTGGCGCTGGTCTTCACCGCCTTCGCACTGGTCATCGCCTACTTCGGCGCAGCACAGCAAGGCGCCGTCGGCTTTCGCTCGATCGACCTCACCATTGCCAGCTTGGTCAGCCTGGTCATCTACCTGATTCCCCTGATCGCGCTCGTCCTGGGTTTCGACGCCATCGTCGGCGAGCGCGAACGGGGATCGCTCGATCTCCTGCTCTCGATGCCGATCACGCGCCTGGAACTGCTGCTGGGCAAATATTTCGGGCTGGCCGCCGCGCTGGCCTTCTCGACCATCGCAGGTTTCGGCCTGGTGGCGATCGTGCTGTCGGCCAAGCTCGACCTCAATGCCCTGTATCACTACTTCGGCTTCATGCTCAGCTCGGTGCTGCTGGGCTGCGCCTTTTTGAGCCTGGCAGTGATGCTGTCGGTATTCGCCGCCGACCGTACCCGGGCTTCGGGCCTCGCGATCGCCACCTGGTTCTTCTTCGTGCTGGTGTTCGACCTGCTGCTGCTCGGCGCACTGGTCGTCACCGGCGGCCAGTGGGGCGGCGAGATCTTTCCCTATCTGCTGCTGGCGAACCCTGCCGACGTGTTCCGCATCCTCAACATCTTTTCCCTGGACGACGTCCGTACCCTGTACGGGCTGGCGACCGTTTTTCCCCGTGCACTGGCCGATCCTTGGCTGCTCGGCCTGGTGATGCTTGCCTGGATCGTGGTGCCCCTGGGTATTGCAAGCTGGAGATTCCGTAAATGACATCAATCAGATCGACATTCATCCTCGCCGCGCTGACCGCAGCCCTGCTCGCGGCCTGCGGTCAGTCTGCAGGCCCGACCGCAGTCGCGCCGCTGGAAATCAGCCGCAGCACCTCCTGCTCCCTCGACGGCATGCTGCTTGCCGATTACCCCGGCCCCAAGGCGCAGATCTTCTACGCCGGGCAAGCGGAGCCGGATTTCTTCTGCGATACGATCGAGATGTTCCACGTCTATCTCACCCCGGAACAGGTGAGGGAGGTGCGCGGCATTTTCGTGCAGGACATGGGCAAGGCGGACTGGGACGAACCGCACGACCACTGGATCGACGCGAAATCCGCCTACTACGTCTACGGCAGCAAACGCGAAGGATCGATGGGACCGACCATTGCCAGCTTTGCGCTGGAACAGGATGCGACGAAATTCGCTGCCGAATACGGCGGCAAGGTCACCCGCTTTGCCGATATCCAGCCCGACATGGTCGTACTGGATGGCGGCGTACTCAACGACCGCCACATGTAAGAACACCATGCCCGAATTCTTTGAAAGCGTCCCGTTCGAGACGGCAACCGAAATCGAACAACTGGCCCGGCTGACCTACGAACTGCGCGAGAACTGCAACACCGTCCTGCAGTTCCATGGCGTGCCCGACGAAGCGGCACTCCTGCAGAAAATCCAGCGCGGCGAGGTGGCCGAGCATCCGGCCTATGAACATTATCTGGCAGCCCGGATTCTCGCCGATACCCGCGAAACGGCTCGTGCCGCGCTCGCCGAGCGCCTGAAGGAGGCCAACAGCAAATGAGCCTGCACCTCGAACTCGGCACGGCGATCGAACACGCTTTCCTGGACGATCTCGACGGGCCTGTCGAACACAGGCAGGACGCGCTCATCGTTCGGCTGAGGAATGGCGTGACGCTGGATGTGCGCTATGCCGCGGCGGATGCCTATTCGCTGCGCTGGGTCTATGGCGAGGCCGAATCCTGTATCGACACGGCGCCTTTGCACCCGGACCTGGCGACCTTCCCCAACCATTTCCACGACGCCGCCAGGCGCATCGTGGCCGACCCGATCACACGTCCCGATGCCGCTCCGGAAGACAATCTGCGCAATCTGATTCGCGCCCTGCTCGACGACCCCCGGCTCGGCGTCAAGGACACCGGATGAGACAGCTGTCGCCCAGACTGCTGTCGTCGGGAGGCCTCACGATCGCATTCGCCACCTCCCTGCTGCTGCTCGCCGACGGGCAGCCGGGACGCGACATCGACCTGTTCAACAACGAGCTTTGCATCGTCGCCCCTGCAACGCCCTACGACCCTGCTGCGGGCCAGTCCATGTACGCGCCCCGCCCGGTGCCCGCCGCTGCACGCTGCCCGGTATGCGGCATGTACCCAGCCCGTTATCCGCACTGGGCGGCGCAAACCATTTTCAAGGACGGCGCCGCCCATTACTTCGACTCGCCGGTCAACCTGTTCGACTTCCTCCACAAGGTCAGTCACTACGATCGGCGCTACACGCTCGATGATGTCGCCGTCAGCTATGTACGCGACCTCGAGAGCGGGCGATGGATCGAGGCCGGACAGGCCCATTTCGTCCACGGCTCCACAATCACCGGCCCGATGCAAACGGCCGACCTGCCCGCCTTCGCCAGCCGCACGGCTGCCGACGCCTTTGCCCGCCAGCACCGCGGTACCGTGCTGACCGCTGCGGACATGACGCCCCGCCTGTTGGCATCCCTGAGCCGAAACAGCCAGCATCGCCACTGACACAGGTAATCGACCCAGCCAAACGGGCTCAAAAAAAAAACGGGGGAGCGCGATGCTCCCCCGTTCCTGCATTGCACAAGTCCGACCATCCGGACTTGGTATTTATTTGACTTTATCCACCATGTAGTTCACCGCTGCCTTCACTTCGTCATCCGTGAGCTTGGGGTTGCCGCCACGTGCGGGCATTGCCCCTTTTGCACCGTTGAAGCCTTCGAGCGCGTGCTTGTATAGGACGTCCATGCCCTGGGCGATGCGCGGCTCCCAGTCGGCCTTGTTGCCAAACACGGGGGCGCCCGCCGCACCCGACGCATGGCACAGCGCGCAGACCGCGCCGAACACCTTCTTGCCCACGTCATTTGCGGGTTCCTCATGTTTTTCCATGGCGGCCGGTGCCGGTGCGGCCGCCTCGGGCGCGGCAGGCGCAGCCGCCTCAGGCGCACTTTCCTGTTTCCCGCAGGCGCCCAATAGCGTTGCAAGTGAAATGGCGAGGATGAGCGATGCTTTTTTCATTTGAGTTTCCTGTTGTGCTGGTAAAGGGGGGTGATTCATTAAAGCGTCCGGCCCAGGCGGCCCGCGCATCACATCGGACTGGCCACCTCGTTACGGTTCAAAATATAGCATCTCACTTCCGGACAGTCTTCACTGCTGAAGAGCTACTCCCAATATATCTATTGCCCTGCTCCACGCCAAACAATATCCAAAATACTTACGATAAAACATTGAATTAGCAGAATACCCCCACTACCTCTTTGGAGGTAGAAAGCGTCTCAAAACATACAAATTCCGCCCTTTTCATCTACACCCATAGGCATACACTGCGGTCAACATTTCAGATAAACCAGTCTTGAAATCTCGGTAAAGGATGTGTCATGGCGACCCAGACCCAAAAGCAGATTTCCGTGCTCACGCTGAGCACGCTGGCATTCACCGCCTGCTTCGCCGTGTGGATGATGTTCGCGATTATCGGCATCCCCATCAAGAAAATGCTGGGCCTGAACGAGACCGAGTTCGGCATCCTGGTGGCCACGCCCGTGCTGACAGGTTCGCTCATCCGGCTGCCGCTCGGCATGTGGACCGACAAGCTGGGCGGCCGCATCGTCTTTTTCGTATTGATGCTGGCGACGGTCGTGCCAATCTGGCTGATCGGCTACGCCACTGCCTACTGGCACTTCCTGCTGCTGGCGCTGTTCGTCGGCGTGGCCGGGGGCTCCTTCTCGGTCGGCATCGCCTATGTGGCCCGCTGGTTCCCGAAAATGCGGCAGGGATTTGCCATGGGCATCTTCGGCGCCGGCAATTCGGGCGCGGCGCTGACCAAGTTCGTCGCGCCCTCCCTTGTGGTCGCCTACGGCTGGCAGTCCGTGCCGCACGTGTACGCGGTGGCCATGCTGATCGTGGCCATGCTCTTCTGGATCTTCACCTATACCGACACGGCGCATCACGTACCCAGCCACATCACCTTCAGGCAGCAGCTCGCCGCGCTGAAGGACCCCAACGTCTGGAAGCTCTCGCAGTATTACTCGATCGTGTTCGGCGGCTATGTGGCGCTGTCGCTCTGGCTGACCAAGTATTTCATCACCGAGTACGGCTTCTCCATCAAGACCGCTGCACTGATGGCAGCCTGCTTCTCGCTGCCGGGCGGCGTGATGCGCGCAGTGGGTGGCTGGATCTCCGACAAGGTCGGCGCGCACCGGCTCACCTGGTGGGTGATGTGGGTGTCGTGGATCTGCCTGTTCCTGCTGTCGTATCCGCAGACCGACATGGTGATCCAGACCACCAAGGGCGAATTCGCGCTGCACATCGGCCTCAATGTCTGGGTGTTCACCGTGCTGCTGTTCGTGCTGGGCCTGTGCTGGGCATTCGGCAAGGCATCGGTATTCAAGTACATCTCCGACGAATACCCCGACAACATCGGCGTCATCTCCGGCATCGTCGGCCTGATGGGCGGCCTCGGCGGCTTCGTGCTGCCCATCCTGTTCGGCGCCATCGTCGATCTCACCGGCATCAACAGCGGCATCTTCATGCTGATGTACGGCATCACCTGGGTATCGCTGATCTGGATGTACCTGACCGAGGTCCGCAAGCTGCCGATGATCAGGACCGCAGGCGCCGACCCGCTCGAGTAATTCCCTCTTTAACGCCAGGAGCGATCTATGCCCACCAATATCAAGGAATGGAACCCGGAAGACGCCACCTTCTGGGAAACGACCGGCAGGAAGATTGCCTACCGCAACCTGTGGATCTCGGTTCCAGCCCTCCTATGCGGATTCGCCGTGTGGCTGATGTGGGGCATCATCACCGTGCAGATGTCCAACCTGGGCTTCCCATTCAGCCAGGACGAGCTGTTCACGCTCACCGCGATCTCGGGCCTGGCGGGTGCGACCATGCGCATTCCCTCCTCCTTCTTCATCCGATTGGCGGGCGGGCGCAACGTCATCTTCCTGACCACCTCGATGCTTCTGGCCCCCGCGATCGGCACCGGAATCGTCCTGCAGCATCCGGACTGGCCGCTGTGGTCGTTCCAGTTGATGGCGCTGTGGTCGGGCGTCGGCGGCGGCAACTTCGCCAGTTCGATGTCCAACATCAGCACCTTCTTTCCCAAGCGCCTGCAGGGCACCGCGCTCGGGATCAACGCGGGGCTGGGCAACTTCGGCGTGACGACGATGCAGATCCTGATCCCGCTGGTGATGACGGTCAGCGTGTTCGGCGCGCTCGGCGGCGAGCCGATGACGCTGGTGAAGGACAGCGGCTGGATCTTCGGCAAGATCCTCGCTGGCACGCCGACCTACATCCAGAACGCCGGCCTCACCTGGGTGCTCTCGCTGGTGCCGCTCGGCATCCTCGCCTGGTTCGGCATGAACAACCTGCTGCAAGTTTCACCTGACGCCGGCAACGCCATCACCGCCTTCATCAAGGTCACCTGGCTCTACACCCTGGTCTTCATCCCTGCCATCGGCGGCCTCTACCTCTACCTGCCGGCGCCGACGGGCCTCGGTGTGCTCAATATGTGGGTGGCGATGCCGCTCATCATCGTCGTCACGCTGGTGATCCTGAAGCTCGCCGCCTTCGGGCCGATGAAGGAGAACATCGCCAAACAGTTCGCGATCTTCAGGAACCGTCACACCTGGTCGATGACGGCGCTCTACCTGGTCACCTTCGGTTCGTTCATCGGCTTCTCGATGGCGCTGCCGCTGTCGATCACGGTCATCTTCGGCGACACCCACACCCTGAATGCCGCCACCGGCGCCTGGGTGCATGCCAAGAACCCGCACGCCCCCTCGGCGCTGCAATACGCCTGGATCGGCCCCTTCGTCGGCGCGCTGATCCGTCCAGTGGGCGGCTGGATCTCCGACAAGGTCGGCGGCTCCATCGTCACCCAGATCATCTCGGCCGTCATGGTCGCCGCTTCGGTCTATGCTGGATACGTGCTGATGCAGGCCTACCACTCGGCCACGCCAGAGATCTACTTCACCCAGTTCCTGCTGGTGTTCGTGATCCTGTTCGCCGCCAGCGGCATCGGCAACGGCTCGACCTTCCGCACCGTCGGCGTGATCTTCGACCGTGCCCAGGCGGGACCGGTGCTCGGCTGGACCTCGGCGGTCGCGGCCTACGGCTCCTTCATCGCGCCCGAGGTCATCAAGGGCCAGCTCAAGGCCGGCACGCCGGAGAACGCGATGTACGGCTTCGCCGTGTTCTATGCGGTGTGCCTGGTGTTGAACTGGTGGTTCTATCTGCGCAAGGGTTCGGAGATTCGGAATCCGTAAGGCGTGAGGCGAAACATGCCGACGCCCGCACTCCGCGTCACCCGCGCCTAACGCCTCACACCTAACGCCTCACCTGCGACTGTAAGGAGCAAAACAATGAGTCACTTCCTCGACCGACTGACGTTCTTCAAGAAGACCGTTGCCGAGTATTCCAACGGCCATGGCGTCGTCAGCAACGAAGACCGCAGCTGGGAGAACGCCTACCGCAGCCGCTGGCAGCAGGACAAGGTGGTGCGTTCCACCCACGGGGTGAACTGCACCGGATCGTGCAGCTGGAAAATCTTCGTGAAGAACGGCCTCATCACCTGGGAAATCCAGCAGACCGACTATCCACGTACCCGCCCCGACCTGCCCAATCACGAGCCGCGCGGCTGTCCGCGCGGTGCCAGCTATTCCTGGTATGTGTATTCGGCGCAGCGCGTGAAATACCCGCTGATCCGCGGCCGCCTGATGGAAATGTGGCGCGAGGCGAGGAAGACCCTGGACCCGGTGGCGGCCTGGAAATCGATCAGCCAGGACCCCGAGAAGGCCAAGCGCTACAAGTCGGTGCGCGGCCAGGGCGGCTTCGTGCGCGCCAAGTGGGACGAGGTGACGGAAATGATCGCCGCGTCCAACGTCTTCACCATCAAGGAATTCGGCCCCGACCGCATCTACGGCTTCTCGCCGATTCCCGCGATGTCGATGGTGAGCTATGCGGCCGGATCGCGCTACATGTCGCTGATCGGCGGCGTGTGCGGCTCGTTCTATGACTGGTACTGCGACCTGCCGCCGTCGAGCCCGCAGGTGTGGGGCGAGCAGACCGACGTGCCGGAATCGGCCGACTGGTACAACTCGACCTATCTGATGGTGTGGGGCTCCAATGTGCCGCAGACGCGCACGCCCGACGCCCATTTCTACACCGAGGTGCGCTACAAGGGCACCAAGACCGTGGCGGTATCAAGCGACTTCGGCGAAATGGTGAAATTTGGCGACATCTGGCTGGCGCCGCGCCAGGGCACCGACGCCGCGCTGGCGCTGGCGATGGGCCACGTCATCCTCAGCGAATTCCACAACAAGAACAAGAGCCAATATTTCGATACCTACTGCCGCCAGTACAACGACATGCCGATGCTGGTCATGTTGAAGATGCACGAAGGCCAGCTGATCGCCGACCGCTATCTACGCGCCTCCGACCTCACCGGCCACATGGGGCAGGACAACAATCCCGAATGGAAGACCGTGGTGTACGACGAGAACACTGGCTACCTGGTCGCACCCAACGGGTCGATCGGTTTCCGCTGGGGTCAATCGGGCGCATGGAACCTGGAAATGCGCGACGGCTATTCCAATAAAGAGGTGAAGCCGCAGCTGAGCCTGCTGAGCAACTACGACGACATTGTCGAGGTCGCCATGCCCTACTTCGGCGGCGACGATCACAACGAACTGCTCGTCCGCAACCTGCCGGTCAAGCTCATCAGCGTCGGCGGCAAGGATGTATATGTGGCCACCGTCTACGACCTGACGCTGGCCAACTACGGCGTCGACCGCGGCCTCGGCGGACCGAACCTGCCCAAGAGCTACGATGACGACGTGCCCTACACGCCGGCCTGGGCCGAGAAGCATTGTGGGGTGCCGCGCGCCGACATCATCACGGTGGCGCGCGAATTCGCCGACAACGCCGACAAGACCCTGGGCAAATCCATGGTCATCCTCGGCGCGGCGCTCAACCACTGGTACCACAACGACATGATCTACCGCGGCATCATGAATCTCCTGATGATGTGCGGCTGCATCGGCCAGTCGGGCGGCGGCTGGGCGCACTATGTCGGCCAGGAAAAACTGCGGCCGCAGACCGGCTGGGCGCCGCTGGCCTTCGGCCTCGACTGGCATCGTCCGCCGCGGCAGATGAATTCCACCTCCTTCTTCTACGCCCACACCAGCCAATGGCGCCACGAGAAGCTGGCGGCATCGGAGATCCTGTCTCCGACGGCAGACAAGAAAAACGGCGACTACCGGCTGATCGATTTCAACGTGCGTGCCGAACGCATGGGCTGGCTGCCTTCCGCGCCCCAGCTGGAGACCAACCCGCTCGACATCACCCGGGCGGCGGATGCTGCCGGCATCGATCCGATCAAGTATGCCGTCGAGCAGATCAAGAGCGGCGCGCTCAGGTTCTCCTGCGAGGATCCGGACAACCCGAAGAACTTCCCGCGCAATCTGTTCGTGTGGCGCTCCAATCTGCTGGGTTCCTCGGGCAAGGGACACGAGTATTTCCTCAAGTACCTGCTCGGCACCCAGAACGCGGTGCTGGGACCGGACCTCGGTGAACTCGGCGAAGCCAAGCCGAAGGAGGTGGTGTGGCACGACAAGGGCGCCGAAGGCAAGCTTGATCTGCTGGTCACGCTGGACTTCCGCATGTCGACCACCTGCCTCTATTCCGACATCGTGCTGCCCTCGGCCACCTGGTACGAGAAGGACGACCTCAACACCTCGGACATGCATCCCTTCATCCACCCGCTGTCCGAGGCGGTACAGCCGCTGTGGGAATCGAAGTCGGACTGGGAAATCTACAAGACCATCGCGAAGAAGTTCTCCGAGCTCGCCGCCACCCATCTTGGCACGCAGAAGGACCTGGTACTGACGCCGCTGATGCACGACACGCCGTCCGAACTGGGGCAGAGCCTGGGCGTACGCGACTGGAAGAATGGCGAGGTCGATCCGATTCCCGGCAAGACCATGCCGACGATGACGGTGGTGACGCGCGATTACGGCGACACCTACAAGAAATTCACTGCACTGGGCCCGCTGATGACCAAAGTCGGCAACGGCGGCAAGGGCATCAGCTGGAATACCGAAGTCGAAGTTCAGCAGCTCGCCGAACTGAACTACACCGTCACAGAGGACGGGATCAGTAAAGGGCTGCCGAAGATCGAATCGGCCATCGATGCCTGCGAAGTGGTCTTGATGCTGGCGCCGGAAACGAATGGCCATGTGGCAGTGAAGGCATGGGAGGCCCTGTCGAAGATCACCGGCCGCGACCACACGCATCTGGCCAGTTCGCGCGAGGACGACAAGATCCGCTTCCGCGACATCCAGGTGCAGCCACGCAAGATCATCTCTTCGCCGACCTGGTCGGGTCTGGAATCGGAGCACGTGTCGTACAACGCCTGTTTCACCAACGTGCACGAACTGATTCCCTGGCGCACCCTCACCGGACGCCAGCAGTTCTACCAGGACCATCCGTGGATGCTGGATTTCGGCGAGGGCCTGTGCGTGTACAAGCCGCCGGTCGACACCAAGACGATCGCGCCGCTGCTAGGCAAGAAGCCGAACGGCCACCACGAGCTGGTGCTCAACTGGATCACGCCGCACCAGAAATGGGGTATCCACAGCACCTACACCGACAACCTGCGCATGCTCACGCTGTCGCGCGGCGGCCCGCACGTCTGGGTGTCCGAGATCGAAGCCAAGCAGGCGGGCCTGGTCGACAACGACTGGGTCGAGGTGTTCAACGTCAACGGCACGCTGACCGCGCGCGTCGTGGTCAGCCAGCGGGTACCCAAGGGCATGTGCCTGATGTACCACGCACAGGAAAAAATCGTCAACGTACCGGGCGCCGAAGTCAGCGGATTCCGCGGTGGCATCCACAACTCGGTGACGCGCACCATCACCAAGCCCACGCACATGATCGGCGGCTACGCGCAGCTGGCCTACGGCTTCAACTACTACGGCACGGTGGGTTCCAACCGCGACGAGTACGTGATCGTGCGCAAGATGCAGAAGGTGGACTGGATGGAAGGTCCGCTGGTCGAACGATGAGCCGGACACCGGAATGAGGGTTTAGAGGGCGGTGTCTCCCGCCGCCCTCGCCCGCGTCCACTCTCTCCGGCGCGGGATTTTTATACAAGCACAGGGGCTGCCCCTGTCAGGCAAGGAGTAACAACATGAAAGTGCGTGCGCAAATTGCCATGGTGCTGAACCTCGACAAGTGCATCGGCTGTCATACCTGCTCGGTCACCTGCAAGAATGTGTGGACCTCGCGCGAAGGCATGGAATACGCGTGGTTCAACAACGTCGAGTCGAAGCCCGGCATCGGCTATCCCAAGCAGTGGGAAAACCAGGACGTGTGGAACGGTGGCTGGAAACTCAAGGGTGACGGCAAGCTCGAACCGCGCCAAGGCAGCCGGCTGAAGATTCTTGCCAACCTCTTCGGCAACCCCAATCTGCCGGAGATCGACGATTACTACGAGCCCTTCACCTACGACTACCAACACCTGCAGAAGGCGCCGCTGTCGGAGACGCCGCCCACCGCGCGTCCGGTCTCGGCCATCACCGGCAAGAAGATGGACAAGATCCACTGGGGGCCGAACTGGGAAGACGATCTCGGCGGCGAGTTCGCCTCGCGCAGCCGCGACAAGAACTTCGACAACGTGCAGAAGGAGATGCATTCGACCTTCGAGAATACCTTCCTGATGTATCTGCCGCGCCTGTGCGAGCACTGCCTCAACCCGACCTGCGTCGCGTCGTGCCCTTCCGGATCGATCTACAAGCGCGAGGAGGACGGCATCGTGCTGGTCGACCAGGACAAGTGCCGTGGCTGGCGCATGTGCATCTCGGGCTGCCCGTACAAGAAGATCTACTACAACTGGAAGTCCGGCAAGGCGGAAAAATGCATCTTCTGCTATCCGCGCATCGAGGCGGGCCAGCCGACCGTGTGCTCGGAGTCCTGCGTCGGACGCATCCGCTACCTCGGCGTGATCCTGTACGACGCCGACCGCATCGAGGAAGCCGCCAGCGTCACCGACGAGAAGGAACTCTACGAAGCGCAGCTGAAGATCTTCCTCGACCCCTCCGATCCCGAAGTCATCGCCGCCGCGCGTGCCGAAGGCATCCCGGAAGCCTGGCTCGACGCCGCGGTGAAGTCGCCGGTGTACAAGATGGCGATCGACTGGAAGATCGCCTTCCCGCTGCACCCCGAATACCGCACGCTGCCGATGGTGTGGTACGTGCCGCCACTCTCCCCGATCCAGGCTGCGGCCGAATCGGGCCAGATGGGAATGAACGGCATCATTCCCGACACCCAATCGCTGCGCATCCCGATCACCTACCTCGCCAACCTGCTCACAGGCGGCAAGGAGAAACCGGTGATCACCGCGCTCGATCGCCTGCTGGCGATGCGCGCCTACATGCGCGGCAAGTCGGTGGAAGGCAAGCCCAATACCGCCGCGCTCGACCAGGTGGGACTCAGTTCCGCGCAGGCCGACGAGATGTACCGCTACCTCGCGATCGCCAACTACGAGGACCGCTTCGTCATCCCCACCACGCACCGCGAGGAGACGATCAACACCTTCGAGGAGAAATCGAGCTGCGGCTTCACGTTCGGCAACGGCTGTTCGGACGGCGTATCCCCCAAGACCAGCCTGTTCGGCAACCGCAGGAATGCGGTGCCGGTCGACCTGTCGCAACTGCACGCCAAGAAGAAAACCGGTTAAGGAGCCCGCACGATGAAAACCTTCAAAGTCCTGTCCCTGCTGCTGTGCTACCCGGAATCCGAATGGCTGGCGGCGCTGCCCGAGATGCACGCCGCGCTGGAGGACGAAACCGACTTCAATGGCGGCGCACCGACGCGACTCGCGCCGCTGTTCGATCTGCTGCACGAGTCGAAGCTGATCGCGCTGCAGGAAAACTACGTCGCCACCTTCGACCGCAATCCATCGCACTCGCTGCACCTGTTCGAGCACATCCACGGCGAGTCACGCGACCGCGGTTCGGCCATGATCGACCTGCTGCAGGAATACTGGAAGCACAACTTCGATGCCTCTGCCGCCGAACTGCCAGATTACGTGCCGCTGTTCCTCGAGTTCCTGTCGCTGCTGTCGGCCGACGAAGCCCTTGAACTACTGGGCGACGCGGTCCACGTGCTCGCCACTATCGGCCGCAAGCTCGACGCCAACGGCAGCCCCTATGCCACCGCCTTCCAGGTGCTGGAAACACTGTCTCCGGTGGCCGCGCAGGAGCTGGCCGAACCGCCAGTGCGCGACATGGACGAGGCCATGGAGCTGTTCGGCCCATCGATGGACGGTGTCGAACCGCTGCTCAAGCCCGGTCCGCAGGTAACGGTGGTGCAGATGCCGGCCTCGCGCCGGCAGGCGGCCGCTTCAACGCATTGATCAGGAGGATCGAAACATGTCCTATTCGCAAACGTTCCTGTTCGGGATCTATCCCTATATCGCCCTGACGATCTTCCTGCTCGGCAGCCTGATCCGCTTCGACCGCGAGCAGTACACCTGGAAGAGCGATTCGTCGCAATTGTTGAAACGCGGCCAGCTCAGGCTGGGCAGCAACCTGTTCCACGTCGGCGTGCTGTTCCTGTTCTTCGGCCATTTTTTCGGCATGCTGACGCCGCACTTTGTCTACGAACCCTTCATCAGTGCTGGGGCCAAACAGGTGCTGGCCATGGTGTCGGGTGGCACGGCGGGTGTGCTGGCCTTCTTCGGCATCTCGCTGCTGCTGCATCGCCGCCTGACCGAGCCGCGCATCCGTGCCACGTCGAAAGCCGGCGACATCCTGATCCTGCTGCTGCTCTGGCTACAGCTGCTGCTCGGCCTCGCGACCATTCCGTTGTCGGCCCAGCATCTGGACGGCAGCATGATGATCCGGCTGGCCGAATGGGCCCAGCGCATCGTCACCTTCCGCGGCAATGCGGTCGAACTACTGGTCGGCGCCGGCTGGGTATTCAAGGCGCACCTGTTCCTCGGCATGACGATCTTCCTCGTCTTCCCGTTCACGCGGCTGGTGCATGTGTGGAGCGGATTTGCCGCGACGACCTACGCCGTGCGCGCCTGGCAACTGGTGCGCCCGCGCGGCTGAGCAGCGTGACCCCAACGAATCAAGGAGACTGAAATGACGCATGTTGTCATCCTGGGAGCCGGCATCGCGGGCGTGACCGCGGCCTACGCCCTGAAAGCCCAGCTGGGCCCGCACGACGAAGTGACGGTGGTGTCGGACAAGCCTTATTTCCACTTCGTGCCGTCCAATCCCTGGGTCGCCATGGGTTGGCGCGAGCGTGCCGACATTGCCTTTCCCATCGCGCCCTATCTGGAATCTCGCGGCATCAAATTCGTCCACAGCGCCGTCGAACGCATCCATCCCGACGTCATCCAGGTCGACCTGGAGAACGGTGATGTGCTGTATTACGATGCGCTGCTGATCGCCACGGGCGCCAGCGGCATGACCGACGCGATTCCCGGCCTCGCCGACTACACGCATTCGGTAATCCACATCGACCAGGCCGAACGCGCACTGGCGGCCTATCGTGAGTTCGTGCGCCACCCCGGACCGATCGTGATCGGGGCGGCGCTTGGCGCCAGCGTGCTGGGACCGCTCTACGAATATGCCTTCCTGATCGATGCAGACCTCAAGCGCCGCAACATCCGCGAACGGGTGCCGATCACCCTCGTCACGCCCGAACCCTGGCCCGGCCATCTCGGCCTTGGTGGCGAAGGCGCCAGCCGGGGCGCGGTAACCGCCGCGCTGGTCGATACCAAGATCAGTGTGATCTGCAACGCCATCACGACGCGCATCGACGCGGACGTCCTCCACATCGCCGAACTCAATGCCGCCGGCGGCGTCAAACAGACCCTTGCGCTGCCATACGCCTATTCGGTCTACTGGCCAGCTTTCGGCGGCGTACCCGGCATACGCAGTGCCGCCGGCCTGGTCGACCCGCATGGACTGGTGATCGTGGACGAATACCTGCGCAATCCGGACTATCCCAATGTATTCGCCCTTGGCGCCTGCGTGGCACAACCGGCAGTGACCCACACCCCGGTGCCGGTGGGTGCTCCCGACTCGGTGTACGCGATCCAGAAAGCCGGCGAGATTGCGGTGCACAACATCCTGGCCCAGCTCGGCGATGCGCCGCTGACGAGTTATGTCCCGCAACGCGCCAAATGGCTGAGCGACATGGGCAACACCGGCGCCGCCTACCTGTCGGAACCCCAGGTGCCCTTGCGCGACATCAACTGGATGCGCCAGGGGCGCTGGGTGCATCAGGCCAAGGTTGATTTCGAGAAGTACTTCGTCAACCGGATCCGCCTGCAGCCTGCTGGCCACACCCCTTCCGTCGCTTCGCACATCGCCGGCGTGATGAGTCGAGTGCTGGCCGGGAAAAGCGGCGAACAACACCCGCCGCTGATGGCGACCAGTGGCGGCAAGCCTCTCGAAATCCGGCTGCCGCCGGACCCCTGCATCGAGCTCAAGGCGCTGGCCAAATCGGTCGGCCGCGATCCCGACGCACTGGCGGCCGATCTGCTGGTTGCCGCGGTGTCCGACGCCAAATCGTATCTGAACGAACCGGGCGTCGAGGCCATGGCACTGGCACGGCGTGAACTCCTGGTGGAGGCCCTGCCGGAGCGCCAACCGGGAGTCGAGTTCCACGGCGGCGGGACGTGACGAGGTGTATCTGCCGATCCTGGCTTGATCGCATCGGCAGAACATGCAAACATATATAAGAAATGAATTATTAAGAAATGTAATCGGAACAGGAGAAAATCATGGCCATCGATTTGCCCGAACGCGACGCGGAAGGTTATCTGATCGAACCGGGTGACTGGAACGAGGAAATAGCCAAGGTCCTGGCCGAAGGCGAGAACATCCAGCTCACCGACGACCATTGGGATGCCATCCGTTTCATGCGCGAATACTATGACGAACACCAGATCGCAGCCGATGCCCGCTTCGTCATCAAGCACCTGGCCGAGCGCATGGGCCGGGATGCGCAGAAGAAACTGTTCGAACTGTTCCCGTATGGCTATGTGAAGCAGGCCTGCAAGATCGCCGGCATGAAACGTCCGCGTGCCTGGAGCACGGGCTGATCGACGACCTCCGAACGGCGCAGCGTGGCACCACGCCCCAACTGATTGCTCCCACCCTCACACATGGCCATGCTGCCCACCGACGATTTAGCAAAGCGCCTGCCGCCCGCCGGCTGGGCGCCTTTCGCGCTCGGCTTCCGGCCGTTTTTCCTGGCGGCCGGCCTCTATGCCGTGCTGATGATGGCGCTGTGGCTGCTTGTCCTGAACGGTGCCGTCATTCCCGGCGAACTGCTTCCGCTGGTCTGGCATGGCCATGAAATGGTATTCGGCTTCGCCATATCAGTGATTGCCGGCTTTCTGCTGACCGCAGCACAGAACTGGACCGGCCTCCGTACGCCCTCGGGCCGTCCGCTGGCCGCCCTGTTCCTGTTGTGGCTGGCGGGGCGGCTGGGCTTCCTGATTCCGGGCCTTCCTACCGGCCTGATCGCGCTGATCGACCTGGCGTTCCTGCCGGTACTCGCGGTCACGCTGGCAGGGCCGATCCTGCGGACGAAACAACTACACAACTATCCCTTCCCCATCCTGTTGCTGGCGCTGGCTGCGGCCAATGCGCTGGTGCACGCCGATGCCCTGCACTGGACGTCCGGCACGGCACGGCCAGGGCTGCATCTGGGTGTCTATGTGGTGATCATGATGATCACGGCAATGGGCGGACGGGTGATCCCCAGCTTCACCGACAACAAGCTGCGTACCCGCGCGCGCCGCTGGACAATCATCGAATGGCTGGTACCAGCCACCACCCTGCTGGCATTGATCGCCGCGCTGGTCGCGCCGACCTCGCCTGTCACGGCCCTGCTTGCCGCTGTAGCGGCGGCGGCCCACGCGATCCGCCTGGCGGGCTGGTATACCCCGAAATTCTGGTCGGTGCCGCTGCTGTGGATCCTCCACCTGGGCTATGCGTGGGTCCCGCTCGGCTTCGCGCTGCTGGCACTGTCGGCGGCCGGATGGAACACCGCTGCCGGCAGCGCGCTGCATGCCTTCACCGCCGGCGCCATCGGCGCCCTGACCCTGGGCATGATGGCGCGCGTCTCGCTCGGCCACACCGGCCGTCCTCTGGAACCACCGCCGATCATGACGGTGGCCTTCATCGCGATCAACCTCGCCGCGCTAGCCCGCGTCGCGCTGCCGCTGCTTTTTCCTGCCGCATATACGCAAGTCATGACCATGGCCGGGCTGGTGTGGATCGCCGCATTCGGCCTGTTCGTGGCGGTGTATGCCCCGATGCTGCTGCGCCCGCGCGTCGACGGCAAGCCCGGCTGAATACCTGGTCCGCGCATTGACGCGCGTGGCCTAACCGGTGCAGGCTCTGTCCTGCTCTCTTTTCTGCCGATCCCGGCCGTGGCCCATGATCCGTATTGCGCGTTGGTTCATCTTCTGCCTGCTGTCCTCCTCCGTGCTGGCCGCTTCGCCCGAGGGTGTGGTGGCGGTCTCGCAACCGGCTGCTGCCGCGGCCGGTGCGCGCATCCTGGCACAGGGCGGCAACGCCATCGATGCCGCTGCCGCCGTGCAATTCGCGTTGAACGTCGTCGAGCCGCAATCGTCCGGCATCGGCGGCGGCGGCTTCATGCTGGTCCACCTGGCCAGGACCGGCGAGACCTACTTCGTCGATTCGCGCGAACGCGCCCCTGCACGCGCCCGTGCCGACATGTTCGCGCCCGACGGCCTGCCGATGACCTTTCCGCTTGCCTCGACCAGCGGCCTCGCAGTGGGCGTGCCGGGTACGCTCCTCGGCGTCGACACCGCCCTGCGCCGCTGGGGCACGATGAAGCTGGCCGACACGCTGGTGCCTGCGATCGAACTCGCCGAGCACGGCTTCCGTGTCAACCGTTTCCTGGCGGACGACATCGCGAACGATGACGGTCGAACGCAGATCCAGCCGGAAACCGCTGCGACCTTCCGTCCCGGCGGTGTGCCGCTCGCCGAGGGCGACTGGCTGGTGCAGCCCGATCTGGCGAAGACCCTGAAACTGATTGCGGCCAAGGGCCCCGATGCGTTCTACCGCGGCCCGATCGCGCACGCCATCGTCAAGGCGCAGCAGCGCGGGCGTAGCGAGCTCGGCGATGCGGGCAAGGGCCGCATGACGCTCGCCGATCTGGCACAGTACCGGGTGGCGATTCGCCGGCCGCTGATCGGCCACTATCGCGGCTGGACGCTCGCCGGCATGCCGCCCCCTTCCTCCGGCGGCCTCACCCTCTTCGAAATCCTGAAGCTGCTCGAGCGCTTTCCGCTCGGCGACGTCGCACAAGGCTACGGCTTCGGCAGCCCCAAGACCCTGCACGTGATGGCCGAGGCCATGCGCCTGGCCTTCGCCGACCGCGCGGTGTGGATCGGCGACGACGATGCCGCGCAGGTGCCGCAACACGCCCTGCTGAATCCCGAGTATCTGGCGGCGCGCTCGGCATTGATCAAAACGGATCGCCGCATGGACACGCCACAGGCAGGCGACCTCACACCCTGGGGCGCCCCCGCCGCCATGCGGCTGAAGCCGGCCCGCACACGGGAAGAAAGCCTCCACACCACCCACTTCGCCATCGTCGACCGCTGGGGCAACATGGTGAGCTACACCACCACCATCGAATACACCTGGGGCTCCGGTATCACCGTGCCGGGCTATGGATTCCTGCTCAACAACGAGTTGACCGATTTCAATTTCCTGCCCAGCGCCGACCCCGCCGAAGGCAATCCTGGCGCCAACGACGTCGCGCCATTCAAGCGCCCACGCTCCAGCATGGCGCCGCTGCTACTGCTGAAGGACGGCAAGCCCGTCGCCGCCTACGGCTCGCCCGGCGGCGCCACCATCATCAACTCGGTGCTCAACGTCACGCTCAACCTCATCGACCACGGCATGACGATGCAGCAGGCCATCGATGCACCGCGCCTGTCGGTTACCAACGCAACAGGCAAGGTGAGCTGCGAAGGCGGCCAGACCTTCATGCAGCCACCCTTCAGCCTCGCCACGCAGGACGCGTTGCGCACACTCGGGCATACCGGCCTGGGCGAAGCGGGAACGGACGGCTGCCGCGAAACCATCGGCTCGGTGCAAGCCGTCGTCGTCGATCCCGTGACCGGCGCGCATGGCGGGGCTGCCGATCCACGGCGCGAGGGGACGGTGATTCGGGTAGGGCGTTGACGCGAGGCCTGCCGGCACAAGACAAGCCGGCGTCAAGGCGCCCGAGTATCTGCATGAGATCGAACCGGGTGTACTGTAGCGTCATCGTCACGCGGCGAATGCCTTGCCGAGCGTGAAGCACGCTCGCTAACATGAGGGCCTGTGGGGGCTGGTACAACCCCGGAAGCGCTCCATTCCAAATCCTGGCCACACAGTGCGTGCGTGGCCGCAACCGATACGGACAAGGAACATGCCGCGACGTCACAGAGAACATCACCACACTGACCGTATCGGCTGGCTGCGCGCAGCGGTGCTGGGGGCGAATGACGGCATCGTTTCCACGGCTAGCCTGATCCTCGGTGTCGCGTCGGCACAGGGCGGCCACAGCAGCGTGCTCGTCGCCGGCCTTGCCGGCCTGGTCGCGGGTGCCATGTCGATGGCGGCCGGCGAATATGTTTCCGTGCATTCCCAGGCGGATACCGAGCAGGCCGACCTCGAACGCGAGCGACAGGAACTGAAGACGAACGATCCGGGCGAACACCGGGAACTGGCGGCAATCTATGTCAAGCGGGGACTCGATCCGGCGTTGGCGAAGCAGGTCGCTGACCAGCTCATGGCGCACGACGCGCTCGGCGCCCATGCACGCGACGAGCTCGGCATCTCCGAGGCGCTGACTGCCCGGCCGATCCAGGCGGCACTTTCTTCGGCCGCCAGCTTTTCCTTCGGCGCAGCCATGCCGCTGCTGGTCACGGTATTTGCGCCGGAAGCGAGCCTGATCCCGCTCGTTTCGGCAAGCTCGCTCATCTTCCTGGCGCTTCTGGGCGGCGTGGCAGCCCGTGCCGGCGGTTCACGGGTGGCGATGGGCGCCCTGCGTGTCACGTTCTGGGGCGCGTTGGCCATGGGCGTGACGGCCGGCGTCGGGACCTTGTTTGGCACGCTGGCTTGATCGGCCGCATAGCGGATCCTGGATAACGCCTCGTGCTTTCTGGAGAAAATGCCCATGCAACCGCGTGTCACCCTGATTACCCTTGGCGTGGACGACCTCGACCGCGCGGTGAAATTCTATGCCGAAGGCATGGGCCTCAAGACCGAAGGCATCGTGGGGCGGGAATTTGCGTTCGGTGCCGTCGCATTCTTCGAACTCCAGGGCGGCCTGAAGCTGGCGCTGTGGCCCCGGGAAAGCCTCACCCATGACACCGGCCTGCCTCCCGGTGCGCCCAATGCCACCGACCTCTCGCTTGCCCATAACGTCGCGTCCAGGGCCGAGGTCGACGCGGTGATGGCCGAAGCCGCCGCCGCAGGCGCCCGCATCGTCAAGCCTGCCCGCGATACCTTCTGGGGCGGATACGCAGGCTACTTCCTGGATCCGGACCAGCATCTCTGGGAAGTAGCCTGGAATCCCCAGTGGGTCCTGGATGCGTGACGCCTGTCCCGTATCGCTCCCGGAACAACCGGGGTTTCCATGAAACACCCCTCCAGCGAAGGGCTTGGAGGCAACGCTGAAGGCGGATACCCTGTCGCCCAACGTCGCCCGGCCTCCTGATGGCGATTGAAAGAAACCTACCATGTCCCATACCCGCACCATCACCCTGACGTCGCTCGCCATGCTGGCCTTTGCGGGCAATTCCCTGTTCTGCCGGATTGCCCTCAAGCACACCAGCATCGACCCGGCCAGCTTCACGACCCTCCGGCTGGCCTCCGGCGCGCTGACACTCTGGCTGCTGGTGAAGGCCAGACAAGGCACCACGGCCGGGCGCGGCAACTGGCTATCCGCGCTGGCGCTGTTTGCCTATGCGGCGGGCTTTTCCTTTGCCTATGTGAGCCTGCCGGCGGCAACGGGTGCGCTGCTGCTGTTTGGCGTCGTCCAGGCGACGATGATCGGCCACGGCATGTGGACGGGCGAACGTCTGGGACGCATGCAGCTTGCCGGCTTCGTCCTCGCTTTCGGGGGACTGGTCGGCCTCCTGCTCCCGGGCCTCTCGGCGCCGCCGTTGCTGGGCTCGGTATTCATGGTGGGCGCCGGGATTGCCTGGGGCATCTATTCCCTGCGCGGGAAAGGCGCAGGAAACCCCATCCGGGTCACGGCGGGCAATTTCCTGCGCGCAACACCCATTGCAGCCGCATTGAGCCTGGTCATGATGCACGGCACGCCACTGGATTACGCCGGCATCGGGTATGCGATCCTGTCGGGGGCGCTGGCGTCGGGGATGGGCTATGCCATCTGGTACATGGTCCTGCCGGCCCTGAAGGCCACCCAGGCTTCGATCGTGCAACTCAGCGTCCCCGTGATTACCGCGCTGGGCGGCATCCTGTTTCTGGGCGAGTCACTCACCCTGCGGCTGAGCTTGGCATCCGCCGCCATTCTCGGCGGGATTGCGCTGGTCATTCTCGAAAAGCCGGCCATACGCCCGCATGCGATCACGGCCAGCCGGCCGTAGACGACAGCGCCAGCCACGCTCCTCGATGCACCTGATCCGCCCGGCTCTTCTCTTTCTCGGGCTCGCTGTCATCTCGATCGGCGGATGTGCGTCGCCATCCCATTCTGTCATCCCGCTCGACGTCCCCATGACCGACGACATGACCCAGGTGGCCGTGCTGAGCGACCATTCTCGACACCCCGTGTTATTGCGAGGTGTCGACCAGAAGCCCGTGTCCGCGGTCCGCATCCCGAATGCTTTCCGGGACACGATCTACCTGCTGTCGCCAGGCCTGCATGTCCTGTGGGTAAGCAGCGTGCCCTACGGGCACCCCCTCCTGCCCCAGACTGTCCGCTGCTATGTCCTGAGCGCACATTTCGAACGAGGCGTGCGCTATGTCCTCGAAGAGGATCCCGACAACGCACACGTTCGGATGCTGCGCGAAGGATCGGCGTTGCCGGTGGCATCCGGCCAGGAGGTGGACAAGGCACCCGTATTCCTGAGGGATTGCAGATGGAAGTAGGACGCGAAACAAGACCCGGATGGGGCCGGATCCAGGCCTCGACAATGCGCGCTTGCCAAGGACGGAACATGGCCTACGCTTCCAGATGATCCGCGGCGGGTATCCCGCTTGCCAGCCGCGGGGCTCACCCTGTATTTCCCCCGGAAGGAGCAGACATGAAAGCCAGGTTATTGGTATGTGCCCTCGTTTCCAGCCTTGCATCCTGGAGCGCCATCGCCGACATGGTGGTCCCGATGCACAGCGTGAACGAACACGGGACCGGCCCGTCGGTCGGTCAAGTCACCGTCTCGCAATCTCGCTATGGCCTGGTGTTCACCCCTGATCTCAAAGGCCTGGCGCCCGGCCTGCATGGGTTCCATGTGCACCAGAATCCCGATTGCGGTCCGAAGGAAAAGGACGGAAAGATGGTCGCCGCACTTGCCGCAGGCGGGCATTACGACCCTGAAAAGACCAATCGCCATGGCACGCCCTGGGGCGATGGGCATCTGGGCGACCTGCCGCCGCTCTATGTCGACCCGAACGGCAGCGCCACCCAGCCGGTGCTCGCTCCGCGCCTGAACATGGCGGACCTGAAAGGACGTTCGCTGATGATCCATGCTGGCGGCGACAACCACGCCGACCACCCGGCCCCGCTGGGTGGCGGCGGCGCGCGCGTGGTGTGCGGTGTCACGCCATAGGGGCCGCGGATGGACATCCGCGTCAAGCGCGTCTACGCAGCGCCCGCCCCGGACGATGGCATGCGGGTGCTGGTCGACCGGCTGTGGCCGCGCGGGCTTGCCCGGGACAAAGCCCGCATCGACCTGTGGCTCAAGGAACTGGCCCCCAGCACGGAACTGCGCAAATGGTTCAATCACGAGCCCGCGAAGTGGGAGGAATTCCAGCGTCGCTACCGGCAGGAATTGCAACAGCAGCCCGCCGCGCTGACGCATGCGATCGAGACCCTCGGAACCGGGCCGGTGACGCTGTTGTTCGCGGCACGGGAAGAACGATACAACGATGCCGTCGCACTGAGGGCATTCCTGCTTTCCCGTCGCTGACCGGCAACCGACCCGCGGGCCCCACACATGCTTCCCGGGCCGAGGCCGGCCATAGCATAATTCCGGGGCGATCCCGCACGATGCCAGAGGGCTGGCTGTGCCGATTCGCGCCGCCCCAGGAATCCATCGTGTCGCCAAACGAACTCGAACACTATCTGCACCAGAACATCCCCCTATCGCAGGCCATGCACGTCTCGGTCGTGTCGGTACGGCCCGAGGACGTCGTGCTGAGCGCGCCTCTGCCGCCGAACATCAACCACCGCGGCACCGTGTTCGGCGGCAGCGCCTCCGCCATCGCCATCCTGGCAGCCTGGTCGCTGCTTCATGCGCGCTTGCACGACGAAGGCACCCACAGCCGGCTGGTGATCCAGCGCAACACCATGCACTACGAACGCCCGATCGACGGCGGCTTCACGGCGCGCTCCTTTCTTTCGGATCCGCTGGCCTGGAGCGTTTTCACGCGCACGCTTCGGCGACGGGGCCGTGCCCGAATCGCGGTTTCATGCGTGCTCGAATACGCCGGCCGGCCCGCCGGCCAGCTTGACGGGCTGTTTGTCGCACTGGGCATGGAGAGCGATTAAGTCTCCACAAAAAGCCAGTACATCGCGCGGGGATTCCTGCAGTCGGCCACGTGGCCGATTTTTTCGCAACGATGATCCTTTGTCATGGCGATGTCATCTACGCACCCAACAATCCGGGCAGCAATTTCGATTGCCGACCCGGCGTCTTCCACATCCTGTCGTTGCGGTGAATGGGACGTCGCCCTCCCCATGACCACCGGAGAATCAAACCGTGCGAAAACTCATTCTTCCCCTGATGCTGAGCACCAGCGTGTTTGCCGCCACCCCAGTCCAGGCCCATTCGTTTAACGACAAGACATCCCATGATGCGCGTGACGCGCTCGCCATCGCTGTATTCGGCGACTCGCCCTACGGCACCAAGGACGCCGACACGGCGCAGTTCGATGCGACCCCGGCGTTCATCAAGACGATCAACGACGATCGCGATGTGTCGCTGGTTCTCAACGTCGGCGACATCCACTCCGGCAAGCAGACCTGCTCCCAGGCCTACGATCAGTCGATCTACGACCTCTGGACCGCCTTCCAGTCCCCTATGGTGTACACCCCCGGCGACAACGAGTGGACCGACTGCCACAAGAGCAAGGAAGGCGGTCTCGACCCGCTCGCGAATCTCGGATATGTCCGCGACATCTTCTTTGCCACGCCCGGCAATGCCATCGCCGTCGACAAGCCGCTGATCTCGCAGGCCCAGGCCTACGATGCGAACTATCCGACCGACGCCGAATACGTCGAGAACGTGATGTGGGGGCAGGCTGGCGCCGTGTTCGTGACCCTGAACGTTCCGGGCGGCTCGAACAACGACGAAGACAACTGGTTCGGCCTCGACCGCACGCAAGCGCAGACCGACGAGATCCTCAAGCGCACCAGCGCCAACCTGCGCTGGCTCGACAAGGCATTCGCCCTCGCCAGGACAAATCACGCCCGGGCCGTGGTGATCCAGATCCAGGCCGACATGTGGGATCTCGACGGGCATGACCCGAAGGACCTGCACATCGCCAACTACCGGCAGTTCATCGACAGCATCGCGCTGCACACGACCGCATTCGGCAAGCCGGTTCTGCTTTTGAACGGCGACTCCCACGGCTATCGTTCGGACAACCCGCTGGCCAAGGGTGCGCCCTGTGCCGCCGAGAACGGCGCCACGGAAGCGGCGTGCAGCGACGACGCCTATGACAGCCATCCCAACGGTTACGACGTAAAGAACTTCCACCGCATCGTGGTGCATGGCAGCGTCGCCCCGATGGAATGGGTCAAGCTCATGGTCAAGCCGGGCGACAGCGATGGCCGCGCCAGTGCGAGCAGCTTCGGACCGTTCAGCTGGAAGCGCATGGTCCAGGTGTTGCCGCCGGCGCCGTAAATCGGCCTGGCCTGTCCGCGCGCACCTGTTCGTGCGTGCGGACAGGCGCGCGGCGTCCCGAAACCGGCGCAAGCCGGTTTTTTCTCGCCAACCGGCAGCCTGCCCGACGCTTCAGGCATGCGCCAAACCGGCGCGCGTGTCCGGATCGAAGATCCGGTAGGCGGCGAGCTTGGCAAGATCATTGATGAAAAACCACGCCAGGGCATACCCCCACACCATGAGCGCCCAGCCCCAGCCCAGCGGCGTCATGAATATGCCGTAGACCGCGATCAACGTCGCCACCAGCTGCGTGCCGACCACCGCCAGCAACAGGATCGGTGCGGGGCGTATCGACCAGAACGGGCCGCGCGTGCGGGTCAGGAAAATCGTCAGGTGCCCCGCGACGGACAGCTTCAGGTACATCAGCGTCTGGATGTGCGCACGGTCGAGATGGAAGACGCGCTCGCCGAGATAGAACAGGCCAAAGGCGGAAACGACCCCGGTCACCCCCAGCACCGTGGCGACGCCCAGTACGCTGGGCATGTTCCAGGCTTCGGGCGCATTCTTGTAGTGCACGTTGTCGTAGGCGATGGACAGGATGGCTCCGTCGTTGAGCAGAGCCAGCATCACGATCATCACCGCGGTCACCGGATAAAAATTGAACACCAGGATGGACAGGGTCATGAACAGCAATACGCGCAGCGTTTCCGTGATGCGATAGATTGCATAGCTGTTCATCCGCTGGAAAATTTTCCGGCTTTCCTTGATCGCGTCGACGATCACCGACAGGCCGGGCGTCATCAGCACGATGGACGCCGCCGCGCGTGCCGCATCCGTCGCGCCAGAAACGGCAATGCCGCAGTCGGCCTTCTTCAATGCGGGGGCATCGTTCACCCCATCGCCCGTCATGCCGACGATATGCCCGCGTTGCTGCAGGACATCGACGATGTGGTATTTGTGTTCGGGAAAGACCTGGGCAAAGCCGTCGGCATTCTCGATGGACGCCGCCAGTTGTCCCGTTTCCTGATGCCGGGTGTCGCCAAAGCCGCTGGCATCGAGGAGGTTCGCTCCCAGTCCCAGCTTGCTCGCGGTCTCGCGCGCGATGGCCAGTGCATCGCCCGTCACCATCTTGACGCTCACGCCCATTTCGCGCGCGGTAGCGATGGTCGCCCTGGCCTGCTCGCGCGGCGGATCGAACAAGGGCAGTACGCCGACGAACTGCCATTGACCGTCGCCATCGGCTCGCGCCACGCCCAGGGAACGAAAACCGCGCGCCGCAAATTCATTGACGGCCTGATCGACAGCCGTGACGACCTCATCGGCATTGGCAGACAATTCCAGGATCACCTGCGGTGCGCCCTTGGTTACCTTGAATGCGCTGCCATCCGGTCCCTTGACGGCCGCCTCGGTACGCTTGTGCACCGGATCGAATGGCTGGAAGTGAAGCACCTCATAAGCCTTCAACGCATCCTTGTCTTTCAGTCCGCCCAGAACAGCCAGGTCGATGGTGTCCTGGTTGTCCGCGCGCGAAGCCAGTGCGGCGTCGAGGATGACCCGATCGGTCGGGATGCCATCGACGCTGAAGGGATCGCCCAGGGTCAATTTGTTCTGGGTCAGGGTGCCGGTCTTGTCCGAACACAACACGTCCACCCCCGCCAATTCCTCGATGGCCGCCAGACGGGTGACGATCGCCTCTTTCCTGGCCAGCAGTCGCGCGCCGACCGCCATGGTCACCGACAGCACGGTAGGCATTGCAACCGGGATTGCGGCCACGGTCAGCACCAGGGCAAACTGCAGGGTGGTGAGAATGGGGTCGTCGCGGAACAGCGCGACGGTAATGATGATCGCCACCAACACCACCGCGAGGACGATCAGGTAATTGCCGATTCTCAGCACCGCGCGCTGGAAATGGCTGGTGGTCTGTGCCCCCTGTACCAGTTGCGCCGTCTTGCCGAAATAGGTGTTCGTTCCCGTGGCATAGACCAGCGCGTCGATTTCGCCGGTGCGGACGATCGAGCCGGAAAATACCGCCTCGCCGGATGTGTGCGTGACAGGCAAGGATTCGCCGGTCAGCGCGGACTGGTCCACCTCGATCGGATCGCCTTCCAGCAAGCGTGCGTCCGCCGGCACGATATCGCCCAGACGCAGATGAATGACGTCGCCCGGCACCAGTTCACGCGCCGCCGGGGTGGTCCACTGCCTGTCGCGCTTCACCTGGGCCTTGATTGCCAGTTTGGCCTTCAGCGCAGCAATGGCGTTGCCCGCCTGGTGTTCTTCCCAGAATCCGACCACGGCGTTGGCTAGAAGCAGCACGAGGATGATGACAAAGTCCGGCCAATGTTGGGCTACCGCCGAGAGGATGACGGCGGCTTCGATCATCCACGGGATGGGGCCCCAGAAATAGCTGAGGAATTTCAGGAAAGCATTGGCCTTTTTCTCTTCCAGTTCGTTCGGCCCGTATTGCGTCAACCGCTTCTGCGCTTCGGCCTGGCTGAGACCGTCCGGCGACGACCCCAGTTTTTTCTCCACTTCCGGCAGCGGCAGGGATTTCAGATCGTCATGTGCGCCGGGCTTCAATCCGGATAGCTCGGCCTGGTCACGATTGGCTTCCATATGGCTTACTCCTGTCCTTGCACTGACACAGGGTTCCTGAGCCATCGGAGTGGCTCCTGTTCGTACCCTTGGCATTCGCTGCATTGAATGAAACCGAAGCCGTTGCGCTTCTCTCAACCACGCCCCTACCGCGTCGACGTGATCAAACTATTGACCGTCGCTTTCATGAATGGTTTGCAGAGCGTCGCCATATCGTGCTGCCCATGCTTTTTTCAGCCTCCGTTCATGCATCTCCACTACCCGATTCCCTGAGTCTCTGGCCGAACGTTGCCGAGAAGTTGAATACGATGCATGAAGGGAAACGGCATCACGGCTTCCTGTCCATGCCTGTTCAATTTTTGTGCAACAACAGGATCATGCCGCCCAATGCCGCCAATACCGCCAGCCACAACGTAATGGCGATGCGCGTGGCTTTTGAAGCGCGATCTTTCTCCCACCATGTCGCCGGACGAATGCCCTGTACCAGAAACGTCGTTACTCCAGCCAGATTCACGCAGATCAGATTCATCAGAAACAGCGACAACGCACCCATCGCCAGTGCCGCATGCCCACTGCCAAGCAGCAACCCGAAGGCCACCAGTGGCGGCAATAGCGCCACGGCCACCATCACCCCGATCAAGATCGCCGACACGCCTGTCGTGAACGCCAGTGCCCCTGCCGCACCCGATGCCAAAGCCACGACGAGGTCGCCCAGCCCCACTCCGTCGCGCGATGCAATTTCCGGTATTGCCGGGTCCACCTGCAGCAGCACGCCGATGATCGTCGACAACACCATCGCCACCGAAATCCCGGCCAGGGCTGTCAGGAACGCACGCCGAAGCAGGGTCAGGTCGCCAAGGGTCGTGGCGAGTGCCAACGCCATGTTCGGCCCGAGCAGGGGTGCGATCACCATCGCCCCGATGATGATCGCCACACTGTTGTAGTACAGGCCAACGGCCGCCACGATGGTGGACAACACCACCATCGTCAGATAGACCCGCGAGCACTGCGCGGCATCCTTGATGTCCTCGTACAACTCCTCGCGGCTGATCCGTTCCGGCGGTTTCTCCTGTGGAGCGGGCTGCTCGGGTTCTGGTTCTGGCTCAGGCTCTGGTTCAGCACGTGGCAACGTCGCCTCGACAGCCAGAATCACCACCCGGTTGCCCTCTTTTCCGGCGTAACGTTCCCCCAACAGATCGAGCACGGCTTCGCTCTGTTCCGCATCCAACAAGATCCTCACCAGCACATCCCCATCGGGCAAGCGAATCTGTCGGTAGTCGAGCGTCTTGTGCTCCTTGAGAAGCGCACGGATTTCCATGCCGTCCTGCTCCGGCAACACCATTTCGATCAGTCGCAGCGCCATCGCGGCGTCATCCTTTCCATTTCCACTCCCGAATTTCCGGCATGTCCTGGCCGTACTTGTTGATGTACTGCTTGTGCTCGATGAGCTTGTCCTTCAGCTGCTGTTTCAGGTAGACGCCCTTGTCGCCGGTCTGCGGCAGGCGGTCGATGGTATCCATCACGAGGTGGAAGCGATCGAGGTCGTTCAGCACCGTCATGTCGAAAGGCGTGGTGATGGTGCCCTCCTCCTTGTAGCCGCGGACATGGAAGTTGTCGTGATTGGTGCGGCGGTAGGTGAGCCGGTGGATCAGCCACGGATAGCCGTGGAAGGCAAAGATCACCGGCTTGTCGCGGGTGAAGATCTCGTCGAAATCCCTGTCGCTCAGGCCGTGCGGATGCTCCGTCTGCGGCTGCAGCTTCATGAGGTCGACAACGTTGACCACACGGATTTTCACGTCAGGCAGATGCTCACGCAGAATGGAGACGGCAGCCAGTGTTTCCAGCGTAGGCACGTCGCCACAGCAGGCCATCACCACGTCGGGCGCGACGGCCTGATCGTTGCTGGCCCATTGCCAGATACCGACACCCTGGGTGCAATGCTTGATGGCCGCATCCATGGTGAGCCACTGCGGCGCCTGGTACTTTCCGGCGATCACGACGTTGACGTAATGCCGGCTGCGCAGGCAATGGTCCCAGACCGAGAGCAGGCAGTTGGCGTCCGGCGGCAGGTAAACGCGTACGATGGCGGCTTTCTTGTTGACGACGTGATCGATGAAGCCCGGATCCTGGTGGGTGAAACCGTTGTGCATCTGCTGCCAGACATGCGACGCGAGCAGATAATTCAGCGACGCGATTTTCCGCCGCCACGGCAGGTCAGCCGTGACCTTCAGCCATTTGGCGTGCTGGTTGAACATCGAGTCGACGATGTGGATGAACGACTCGTAGCTGTTGAACAGGCCGTGTCGCCCGGTGAGTAGGTATCCCTCGAGCCACCCCTGGCACTGATGCTCGCTCAGCATCTCCATGACCCGGCCGTCCAGGGCGAGGAATTCGTCGTTGTCCTGCGTGCGTGCATCCCACTGCCGATTGGTGACCTCAAACACGGCATTCAGGCGATTGGAAAGCGTCTCGTCAGGGCCGAAGATCCTGAAATTGCGTTGCGCCCGATTGAGCTTGGCCACGTCGCGCAGGAACACGCCGAGTTCGTGCGTGTCGGCCGCCGTCACGGCCCCGGGCGACGGCACTGTCACCGCGTAGTCCTGAAAATCCGGCATGATCAGATCACGCAGCAGCAGACCGCCGTTGGCGTGGGGATTGGCGCCCATGCGTCGCTCACCTTCTGGCGCGAGTTCGGCCAGCTCCGGTTTGAGGCGGCCCGACTCGTCGAACAGTTCCTCCGGCCGGTAGCTCTTCAGCCACGCTTCCAGCAGCCTGAGGTGTTCGGGGTGCTCGGCATCCACGGCAATCGGCACCTGGTGCGCACGGAAGGTGTCTTCGATTTGCAGGCCATCGACCATCTTCGGCCCGGTCCAGCCCTTGGGCGATTTGAGCACGATCACCGGCCAGCGCGGGCGCATGGTGTTGCCGTTGACGCGTGCTTCGTATTGGATGCGCTTGATCTCCTCCATCGCGATGTCGAGCGTCGCCGCCATGGCCTCGTGCATCAGCGCCGGTTCATCCCCCTCGACGTAATAGGGCATCCAGCCGCAGCCGCGGAAGAACTGATCCAGCTCTTCCGGCTCGATGCGGGCGAAAATAGTGGGGTTGGCGATCTTGTAGCCATTGAGGTGCAGAATCGGCAACACCGCGCCATCGGTGACCGGATCGAGAAACTTGTTGGAATGCCACGCCGTGGCCAGCGGTCCGGTTTCCGCCTCGCCGTCCCCGACGACGCAGGCGACGACGAGATCGGGATTGTCGAACACCGCCCCGAAGGAGTGGCTGAGCGAATAGCCCAGTTCGCCGCCTTCGTGTATCGAGCCCGGGCATTCAGGCGACGCGTGGCTGGGAATGCCGCCGGGAAAGGAAAACTGGAGAAAGAGCTTCTGCAACCCCGCCTCGTCCTGGCTGATGTTGGGATAGATCTCGCTATACGTGCCTTCGAGATAGGTATGGCTCACGACGGCCGGACCGCCGTGTCCGGGGCCGGACACGTAGATCATGTTGAGGTCGTACTTCTTGATGAGCCGGTTCAAGTGCGTGTAGATGAAGTTTTGGCCCGGCGTCGTGCCCCAGTGCCCCAGCAGCATGCGCTTGACGTCGCCCATCGCCAGCGGCCGCTTCAGCAGCGGATTGTCGTAGAGATAGATTTGCCCGACCGAGAGATAGTTTGCCGCGCGCCAATAGGCGTCCATCCTGTTCAGCAGGTCCGGTGAAAGGGTCTTTGGCGTGGCATTCATGTGGGCTCCTTACTTATTCATCGAGGTCGAGAATGCGGCAGACCGATCGGGCAATCATCTGCTCTTCGTCCGTGCGGATGACGCGAACCCGCACCCTGCTGGCGTCCGTGGAAATCACATCCGCGTGCACCGCGTTGCGTGCCGCATCCAGCTCGATACCGAGGAAGTCGAGTCCCTCGCCTATGCGCGCACGAACGGCCGGCGCGTTTTCGCCGATGCCGCCGGCGAAGACCAGCGTATCGATCCCGCCCAGCGCGGCGGCATGGGCGCCGATCTGTTTCTTCGCCTGATAGCAGAACAGCGCCACCGCCTCCGCCGCGCGGACATCGTCCGCTTCGCGCGCGAGCAGGTCCTGCATGTCGGCGCTGGTCTCCGATATGCCGAGCAATCCCGATTCATGGTTGACCATATGTTGGAATTGTTTCGCCGTCATGTTCTCGGTACGCGCCAGATACCAGGCCAGTCCCGGGTCCAGATCGCCGCTGCGGGTGCTCATCGGCAGACCCGCCGTCGGCGTCAAGCTCATGCTGGTGTCGATGCTTTTCCCTTCACGCACGGCCGTCACGCTCGCACCATTGCCGAGATGGGCCAGGATCACCCGTCCCTGCGCAAGTTGAGCGCCCTCCAGCCGCGCAAGTTCTTCCATGAGGTAGGCGCAGGAGAGGCCGTGAAAACCATAGCGCCGGACACCCTGCGCATCGTAGCGCCGCGGAATCGGCAGCAGGCGGGCCACGCGCGGCATGTCATGATGGAAAGCGGTATCGAAGCAGGCGATCTGCGGAACGTCCGGAAAACGGCGATGGAACGCCTCGGTCAGAAGAATTTCTTCCGGCAGATGCTCGGGGTCGAACGGGCTCAGCTGATGCAAGGTCTCGATCATCGCCGGCGTGATCCGCTGCGCTTCCCAGTACGCAGGCCCGCCATGCACCACACGGTGGCCGATGGCGGCCAGCGCCCCGCTTGCGATCTGGCCCTCGACCCAATCCATCAGCACGCCGACCGCCGCCGTGTGATCCGGCGCGGACACGGAACGCGAAAAGGCATCGGCACGATTCGTTCCCTGCACCGTGAACGTGGCGGCCGGCATGCCGATCCGCTCGATCCTGCCTCGCAGAACCCGATGCAGCGACGTTCCCGTGTCGAACAAGGCGAACTTGATGCTGGACGAACCACCATTGACGGACAGGATGAAGGCTTTTTCAGGTGTCAGCATAGGTCGAATTCCCCGGGTGGGAGGGTGTCATCTTCGCGTCGCGAGGATGACACCGGCGCGCGGCTCGATCCGATAGATCACGGGTGCATCCAGCCGCAGCGCCGTGCCCGGCGAGGCGATATCCTCGGGCGCCGGACGATGCGTATCCACCACCCGATGCCAGTGCCGATCATCCGGCGCCTCGGGCACGCGAAAATCGACATGCTCGCTGCCGGCATTGAATATGAGGAACAGGCTGTCATGCGCGTCTTCCCGTATGCGGCAAGCCAGCTGCCTGGCCGACGGATCGAACCAGTCTGGCACGTTGCCGTCCGGGCCGAACCACTGGATCTCCGCTTCCGTATAGAACCGTTCCCGGCTCAAGACCGGATGCGCCCGACGAAAGGCGAGCATTTCGCGCACGAATCGATGGAGTTCCCGGTGCTGTTCGAGCAGGTTCCAGTCAACCCAGCTCGTCTCGTTGTCCTGGCACCAGGCATTGTTATTGCCGCCCTGGGTACGACGAAACTCGTCCCCGCCCAACAGCATCGGCACGCCGCGCGAGATCAGTAGCGTCAGCAGGAAGTTCCTGATCTGGCGACTGCGCATCGCCTCGATCGCAGGATCCGTCGACGCCCCTTCGATGCCGCAAGCGTCGCTGAAGTTGGCATCGCTCCCGTCCCGGTTGTCCTCGCCGTTCGCCTCGTTGTGCTTGGCGCGATAGCTCACCAGGTCGTTCAAGGTGAATCCGTCGTGGCAGGTGACGAAATTGATGCTGGCCTCGGGACCTTTTCCCGACTGGGCGTAGATGTCGGCGCTGCCACAGAGGCGGCTGGCAAAGAGGCCGAGCATTCCCGCATCGCCGCGCCAGAAACGCCGCACGTCGTCACGGTAGCGGCCATTCCATTCCGCCCAGCGCCGTTCGGAGAAACTTCCCACTTCGTAAGCACCGGCGGCGTCCCACGCCTCGGCGATGAGCTTCACGTCCCGCAGGATCGGATCCTCGGCGATCCGCTCGAGCAGCGGCGCGCTGGCCAGCAGCCTGCCGGTGCCGTCACGGCCGAGAATCGACGCCAGGTCGAAGCGGAACCCGTCCACGTGCATCTCCACCACCCAGTGGCGCAGCGCGCCCAAAATGTGATCCCGCACCACGGGATGATTGGCGTTGACGGTGTTGCCGGTGCCCGTGTAGTTCCTGTAATGGCGCAGGTCCGGCGTCAGCATGTAGAAGATCGCGTTGTCGATCCCGCGAAAACCCAAGGTCGGCCCCAGTTCGTTGCCTTCCGCCGTATGGTTGAAGACGACATCCAGGATCACTTCGATCCCGGCCTGGTGGAGCGCACGCACCATCTCCTTGAATTCCAGCGTCTGCTGGCCCTGGCCACCCGCGCTGCTGTAGGCGGCCTTCGGTGCCAGAAAGGCCACGGGATCGTAGCCCCAGTAGTTTCTGAGCGGCTCGCCCGTCTGCGGATTGCTGACCGGAAGCTGCCATTCGTTGAATTCGTGCACTGGCATCAACTCCACCGCCGTCACGCCCAGCGCCTTCAGATAAGGGATCTTGTCCATCAGGCCGCGGTAGGTGCCGGGATGGTCGACGCCGGCGCTGGGATGGACGGTGAATCCCCGGATATGCATTTCGTAAATCACGGTCTCCGACCAGGGGCGCCTGGGCGGCAGGTCGTCCTGCCAGTGGAACGGCTCGTGGATGAACACGCATTTCGGCATGGCGCCGGCGTCGTCCACCGGGGAAGGCATCCGATCCGGATCTGGCGCCGCTGGATCGTATCCGCGCGCCGGCCCGAAATCCCAAGGCGAGCGTTGCGAGATTGCCGTCGCGAAGGGGTCCAGGAGCAGCTTGCGGAAATTGAAGCGATGGCCGTCCTGGGGCCGGTACGGGCCGTCGACACGATAGGCATACAGCTGGCCCGTTTGTATCCCCTGCACCCAGACGTGCCAGACGTCGCCGGTGCGGTTGCGGACCGGATCCAGATCGATGGCCCGGACCGGCACGGCATCATGTGCCCGATCGAACAGTTCCAGCCGAACGCGGCTGGCATGACGGCTGAACAGGGCGAAGTTCACGCCGCCTTCGGATTCGTGGGCTCCCAGAGGCAAAGGCACGCCTCGCCGTAGGTCGGTGCACTCGGACACCTCGGCGGCGTAGTCGTGCAGCGGGCGTTCCGGGGCGCTCACGATCGACCGGCCTCAACGTTGCCAGAGGATATGCGCATCTTCCAGCGGGACCGCCAGGCTGTCGTGGAACGGAATGAGGCGCGCCGTGTAGTCCGTCGCCGGACGGCTTGCCGGGACCGCGGCATGATACGCATAGCCGTTGGCCGCCCCCACCAGTTGCCGCACCCGCTGCATCGCCACCCGCACGGAGGGTGCGCCGTCCACTCCATTGGCATACAGTTCGACCCGCACCGTATCGGGATCGACGTCGTCGAGGTACAGCTGGATCTCGAATACGTGCTGTCCGTCCGCGCTGTCCAGTTTGACTTCCCCAAACCGCAGGGCCGTCCAATCCTGTTCCAGCGTGTGCCGCATTTTCACCAGTTGCGCACCGAGCGCCCCCTGCTCGGCGGCGCGCGCGAGATAGACCGAGGCGGCCGGGAGATAATGCTGCTCGGTGTATTCGCGCACCGCGCGGTTGGTGGAGTAGCGCGGCGTCAATTGCGCCATGCTTTCCCGCATCCGCGCCACCCAGGCGCCGGGAATGCCCTGCTCGTCGCGCGTATAGAATTCCGGGATCACTTCGCGCTCGAGCAGGCCGTAGAGCGCGTCGGCTTCGGCCGCATCCCAGGCCGGATCGTCATCATGCTCCTGGCCGTCCCCCAGCGCCCATCCCACTTCCGGCGTGTAGGCTTCCGCCCACCAGCCGTCCAGTTCCGACAGGTTGATGCCGCCATTGACCAGCACCTTCATGCCACTCGTTCCGCACGCCTCCCAGGGGCGTCGCGGCGTGTTGAGCCAGACGTCCACGCCCTGCACCAGGTGTTCAGTCAGGTGCATGTCGTAGTCGCTGAGGAAGATCACGTGTGGGCGCGCCTCGGGACGGCGGATGAAATGGATCCATTGCTGGATCAGGGCCTGTCCGGCCAGGTCGGCGGGATGGGCCTTGCCGGCGATGATGAGTTGTACCGGGCGTTGCGGATTGGACAGCAGGCGCAGCAGGCGTTCCGGATCGTGAAGCAGCAGGTTCGGTCGTTTGTACGTGGCGAAACGGCGGGCAAAACCCAGCGTCAGGGTGTTGCAATCGAACAGGTGCTTCGCCTCGGCGATGGCTTCGGGCGGCGCGCCGGACGCCGTAAGCTGCCGGGACAGGCGTTCGCGCGCGTAGTCGACCAGGGATGCGCTGGCGGCCGTGCGGAACTCCCAGAGCCTGGCGTCGGAGATGCGGCGCATGTCCTGCTCCAGCGTACCCGATCCATCCAGCCAGCGGTCCTTGCCGCAGGCTTCCGTCCACAGCACGTCGGCCGCGGCCGAGTCCCAGGTCGGCATATGGACGCCGTTGGTCACGTGGCCGACGGGTACTTCGTTCACCGGCCAGCGCGGAAAGAGCGGCGCGAACAGATGCCGGCTCACCCGCCCGTGCAGGCTGCTGACGCCATTCACCGCCCCGCTTCCGCGAATCGCCAGATACGCCATGTTGAAGGGCTCAGACGCGTCGTTCGGGTTCTGCCGACCGAGGGCCAGCAAGTCATGGCGCGTGATGCCGAGCCTCTGCTCGGCGTATCCGCCGAGATATTGCTCGATCAGGGCCGGTGCGAAACGATCGAATCCGGCGGCGACCGCTGTGTGCGTGGTGAAGAGATTCCCCGCGCGGGTGACGGCGAGTGCGACTTCGAATGGCTGCCCGCTCGACTGCATGAAGCTGCAGGCGCGTTCCAGCACGGCAAAGGCCGCATGTCCTTCGTTCAGGTGGCAGACTTCCGGTTGGATGCCGAGCGCCTGGAGCAACCGCCAGCCTCCGATCCCCAGCAGCATTTCCTGTTTGAGCCGCAATTCGGGACCGCCACCGTATAGCTCGCTGGTGATGCCGCGATGCGCGGGATAGTTCGCGGCGTCGTTGCTGTCCAGCAGGTAGAGCTTCACGCGGCCGACCTGGACCTGCCAGGCGCGCAGCCAGACCGAATATCCGGGCAACGCGATTTCCAGCCGCAGCCACTCTCCATCCGGTTTGCGCAGGGGCGTGATGGGCAGCTGTCCGGGGTCGTTGTAGGGAAAGCGCGCCTGCTGCATGCCGTCCTTGTCGATTTCCTGCCGAAAATAGCCTTGCTGGTAGAGCAGCCCCACCCCGATGACCGGAATGCCCAGATCGCTGGCCGCCTTGAGCTGATCGCCCGCCACGTTGCCGAGCCCGCCCGAATAAATAGGCAAGGCCTCGCTCAACATGTATTCCATGCTGAAGTAGGCCACACAGTTGAGCTGCGTGTGCGGGTGAGTCTGCTGAAACCATGCCGGGGCCTCGCCGGCATTCCGTCGCGTCTGCACGAGCGCGTCAAGATTCTTGCGGAAAGTGGGATCGGCCAGCACGCCCTGCAATTTCTCGCGCGACACCGTCTGCAACACGACCCAGGGATTCCGCGTCAGCGCCCAGAGTTCGGGATCCAGCTTTCGCCAGACAGGATCGGTGGCGTGGTTCCACGACGAACGCATATCCAGGGCCAGTTCGGCCAGGGAGTCGAACCCCTCGATATCCGTGGGAAGCAGAAATTCCTTCGGATGGCCGGATGGGGTGGGGTCATTCATGCTCGCTCCTTGTCAAATCGATGTCGCATCGCCCTGCATGGCGGGAGACGCCGGATCTTCAGGTCTTTTCGACGTGCCGCCATGATCGGCGCCCAGCATCACGTACATGGCTGGCACCACGAACAGGGTGAACAGTGTGCCGATCGACAACCCGGTCGCAATGACCAGGCCCATGTTGAAGCGGCTCACCGCGCCCGCGCCACTGGCGGTAATCAAGGGCATCACGCCGAACACCATGGCCGCAGTGGTCATCAGGATCGGCCGCAGGCGCAGGCCCGCGGCATGCTTGATGGCGTCGAGCTTGCTCTGCCCTTCGCGCTGCAGGTTGTTGGCGAACTCCACGATCAGGATGCCGTGCTTGGAGATCAACCCGATCAGGGTGACCAGACCCACTTCAGTGTAGATGTTCAGCGTGGCATGGCCGATGCCGAGGTTGATGAACAGGAGCGCGCCCGAGATGGCCATGGGGACCGACACCAGGATGATGATGGGATCGCGGAAGCTCTCGAACTGTGCAGCCAGGGCCAGGAAGATGATCACCAGGGCGAAGAAGAAGGTCAGCACCAGTCCACCCGATTCCTGGACGAACTGGCGGGAAGGACCGGCGTAGTCGAAAGTATAGCCGGCGGGCAGCGTGCGCTGGGCCAGCTGTTTCAGGCTCTCCAACGCCTGTCCCTGGGCCACGAAGGGCAAGGCCACGCCCTGGATGGTGGCCGCGTTGGCCTGCTGGAAATGACTGATCGTTTCGGGCTGCACCACGGTGCTGAAATGCACTACGGTGGACAACGGCACCATGTTGCCGCTCGCGGTGCGCAGGTAGTAATGCATGAGCTGATCCGGATTCAGGCGGTAGCGCTGGTCGACCTGGGGGATGACCTTGTAGGCGCGTCCGCCCAGTTCGAAGAAATTCACGTAGCCGCCACCCAGCATGGCCGACAGCGCCGAGCCGATGTCCTGCATGTTGAGACCCAGCTGTGCGGCCATGTTGCGGTCGATCTCGATGCGGGTCTGCGGCAGGTCGAGGCGCAGGTCGGACTGCAGGAAGATGAACTGCCCGGTCTTCTGCGCCGCCTGCAGGAACTGCTGCGATACCGCGTAGAGCTTGTCGAACGACTCGGAGGTGGTGATGACGAACTGGATCGGCACGCCGCGGGCACCCGGCAGGGGCGGCGGCTGGAACACCGCAATCTGCGAACCGGCGATCTGGCTCAATTTCTTCTGCAGTGCAGGCTGCAAATCCGTGGCGGTCTGGGTACGTGCATCCCAGGGTTTGAGGACCATGCCGCCAATGACCTGGGCGGGCGAATTGACCTGGAAGACATGGTCGGTTTCCGGAAAGCCCTTGAACACGTCGTAGATCTGGCTGGCGTAAAGCTGCCGCTGATCGATGGTGGCCGTGGGATTGTTGAAGGCGATGCTGATCAGCACGCCCTGGTCTTCCTGCGGCGCCAGCTCCGACATCGAGGTCGAATACAGGTAATAGATGGAGCCGAGAATGATGGCCGACATCACCGCCGTGACCGGCAGGTGATTGAGCGAGCCTTGAAGCAGGCGCTCGTAGCGTGCGTGCAGGCGCTCGAAGCTGCGGTCGAGGAACAGCACCAGCCGGTCCTGCCAGTTGCGGCTCTGCGGATTGGGCGCTTTCAGCAGGCGCGAGCACATCATCGGCGACAGGGTCAGCGCGATCACCGCCGACATGACGACCGTCCCCACCAGCGTAAAGGCGAACTCGGTGAACAGCGCGCCCGTCAGCCCGCCCATGAAGCCGATGGGGACGTACACCGCCACCAGCACGATGGTCATCGCGATGATGGGATTCGCCAGTTCGCGCGCGGCGCGCACCGCCGCGTCCATCCGCGACATGCCGTTCTCGAGATGGCGGCTGACGTTTTCCACGACGATGATGGCGTCGTCGACCACCAGGCCGATGGCCAGCACGATCGCCAGCAACGTGAGCAGGTTGATGGAATAGCCCAGCGCCAGCATCACGGTGAACGTGCCGACGATGGACAGCGGGATGGCGACCAGTGGAATGATCACCGAGCGCAGCGAACCGAGGAAGATGAACACGACCGCGGTGACGATGAGAACGGCCTCCACCAGCGTCTTGATCACTTCGTTGATCGAGGAATTCACGAACTTGGTCGAGTCGTAGATGATGCCGCCCTGCAAGCCGGTCGGCAGTTGCGACTGGATGTCGGGCATGACCTTGCGCACGCGGGCGATGACGTCGAGCAGATTGGCGCCCGGTGCGACCTGGATGCCGACGAACACCGACGACTTGCCATCGAAGGCGACCGCTGTGTCGTAATCGTCGGCGCCCAGGGAAACGTTGGCCACGTCCGTCAACCTGACGACCTGTCCGCCGACCGTTTTCACGATCAGGTTCTTGAACCCATCGAGCGACTTCAGGTTGGTATTGGCGGCCAGGTTGACCTGCACCATCTGGCCCTTGGCATTGCCGGTGGAGGAGAGATAGTTGTTGGCGGCCAGGGCCGAATACACGTCGGATGCGGTCAGGCCGTGGGCGGCGAGCTTCTGTGGGTCGAGCCAGGCGCGCAGGGCGAAGTTCTTCGCGCCCAGGATCTCGGCGGTCTGCACGCCGTCCACCGCCTGCAGCCGGGGCTGCACCGCACGGTTGATGTAGTCGGTGATCTGGTTGGGCTTGAGTACGTCGCTGTTGAATCCGATGTACATCGCGTCGATGGTCTGGCCGATGCTCACCGACAGGACGGGTGTCTGGGATTGCGGCGGCAACTGGTTGAGCACCGAGTTGACCTTGGCGGTAATCTCGGTGAGCGCCTTGTCGGGCGCGTAGTTCAACCGCAGGTTGACGGTGATGGTGCTCATGCCCTGCACGCTGCTCGACGTCATGTAGTCGATGCCGTTGGCCTGGGCGATGGCGTTTTCCAGCGGCGTGGCGATGAAGCTCGCCACCAGGTTGGCGTCGGCCCCCGGATAGACCGTGGTGACCGTGACCACGGCGTTTTGCGTGTAGGGATACTGCAGCACCGGCAGCAACCCGATCGAACGCAGCCCGAGCACCAGGATGACCAGGCTGACCACGGTGGCCAGCACCGGGCGCCTGATGAAGATATCCGTGAATTTCGTGTTCATCGCGGCGGCCTTCAGGGGGTGGGCACGTTCGGATTCGGACTGTTCGAAGGCTGGACGCTGTTGTTCACCGTGACAGGAGAGCCGTTGCGAAGCTTGAGCTGGCCGGCGGTCACCACGGTTTCACCCGCCTTCAGGCCCTTGAGGATGGCGACCTGGTCGCCGCGCGTCGGACCGGTCGTGATGAAACGCTGCTCCACCGTCAGTCCGGGCTTGCCGTTCGCGCCCTTGCCATGATCCGTCACGATGAACACGGTGGCGCCATAGGGGTTGTAGGTGATGGCGGCGTTGGGCAGGGTGACGTATTGCACAGGCTCGCCCTGGCCGATGCGCACCGTGGCAAACGCGCCCGGCAGCAAGGTATTGCGGGGATTGGGCACGCGGGCGCGCACCTTGAGATTGCGCGTGGCGGTGTCGATCTGCGGCTCGATCGCGGTCACGATGCCATGGAAGCTCTGGCCTGGCACCGCGCTGGTCTCGATCTGGGCCTTCATGCCCACGCGGACCAGATCGATCTGGCTTTGCGGCACGCTGAAATCGACTTCCATCGGGTCGAGTTTCTGCAGCGTGACCACGGCCGTACCCGGCGCCAGATACTGGCCCAGGTTCACCTGGCGGATACCGAGCTGGCCGGGAAACGGCGCGCTGATCGTCTTCTGTGCGATCAACGCTTTTTGTGCCGCCACCTGGGCTTGTGCACTCTTGAGTGTGGCCTTGTCGGTATCCACCACCGACTGGCTGATGGCCTGCACCGCAAGCTGGGCCTCGTCGCGCTTGAGCGTGGTCGCGGCCAGCGCCGCCGCCGCTTCGAACTGGGCCAGCTGCGCTTTCAACGGGGCGGGATTGAGCTCAACCAGCGTCTGGCCGACGCGTACCTTCTGGCCCGAATCGAAATGGATGGCCGTGACCTGTCCGCTGACCTCGGCACTCAGGGCCGCCTGCTGACTCGCGCTGAAACTGCCCAATGCCTCGACGGTCGGCTGCCAGGTGCTCGTCTGCGCGACCGTCGTCGAAACCGTCTGCGGCGGGTTGGCCTGGCCCTTGATCGCCTTGCCGATCATGGTGTTCTTGAAACCCTGGAACGCCACCACGCCGCCCACGATCACACCGGCGAGAATGAGCATGATGATCATGCGCTTGGTTGTACCTGGGGTCATCGCGTGCTCCGTTGTGCGGTTTGCCTGAGAGGAATCGAGTTGCAGGTGGCCGGCCGTCAAGGGACCGTGGCAGAGGTCACGGCAGGCGTCGCCGCTCCCGCCGCCTTGGGCGTGTCGAGCACCCCGCCCCCCATGGCCTGGTACAAGGCCGCGCTGTCGGCCAGGCGGGCGGCCTGCGCCGCGATCAGGCCGATGCGGGTCTGCTGCGCCTGCTGCTGGGCCGTGAGGAGCTGCAGGTAGCTCGCCGCACCCAGGTGATATTGCTGCCGTACCAGATCGAGCGACGCCTGCGCCGAGGTGTCGGCCGCAGCCTGTGCCTGCAGGGCCTGGGCATCGTTGTCCAGCTGGCGCAAGGTGTCGGCCACATTGCGCAACGCCTCCAGCACGGTCTGCTGATAGTTGGCACCCGCCGCCTGCAAACTGGCTTCGGCGGCGTTCGCACCGGCTTTCAGGCCGGCGTTGAACAGCGGCTGGGCGAGTTGCCCGGCCAGGGTCCAGATCATCGACCCGGGACCGAACAGTGCGCCCGTGGTCAGGGCTTGCGTGCCCAGGCTGGCGCTGAGATCGATCTGCGGATAGAGGTTGGCCACGGCCACGCCGTACTGGGCCGTGGCCGCATGCAGCAAGGCGGTGGACGCCTGGATGTCGGGCCGCTGGCGCACCAGATCCGACGGCACCACCACCGGCAAGCGTTCGGGCAGGGTGAAATCGGTCAGGGTGAAACGCGGCATGTCGGCCGCGCCCGGCGCCCGGGCCGTCAGCACGGCCAGCAGATGGTCGGCCTGCTCCAATTTGTTGTGCAGGGGTGGCAGGCTGGCGCGGGTCTGCTCCACCTGGGTTTGCAGGGCCAGTACATCCGTCCTGGCGGTCGCACCGAGTGCGAAGCGCTTGCGGGCAATGTCGAGCTGGTCTTGTTGGGCCTGCAGGATGGCTTCGGTCGCCGCGATCTGCTCGCCCAGCTGGGCCTGTGCAAAGGCCGTGGTCACGATGTTGCCCGCCAGGGCCAGGCGCGCGCCCGCCAGCTGGTAGGCCTGGTAGTCGGCCTGCGCCGCCAGCGCTTCGAGCGCACGGCGGTTGCCGCCGAACAAGTCGAGGTTGTAGTTGACGGCGACCCCGGCGTTATACAGGTTGTAGAGCGTCTGCTGGTTGCCGCTCTCGCCGCGGCCTGCTGCGTTGGCCTGGTTACGACTGGCGCCGAGCTTGGCATTGACGGTCGGATACAAGGTGGAACCGGCCTGTGCCGCATGAAGTTGCTGAGCCTGGCGCAGCGTGGCCTCGGCTGCAGCCAGGGTGAAATTGTCATGCAGCGCCTGCTTCACCAGATCGTCGAGTCGGGGCGAGCCGAAAGCCGTCCACCACTCGGGCGCCACGGCATCGTTCATCACGACGTTCGGCGGCGGCGCCTCCCGCGTGTAGCGGGTAACCGTGGGGGCATCCGGCGTCCTGAAATCGGGACCAACCGTCGTACAGCCCGCCACCATCGCGGTAGCGGCCAGCCACCCGACATAGCGCTGCGGCAACAGGTTGAAAGTCGGCATCGATCGTACCCGGTAGATTGACTTGGCCGGCCTGGACCGCGAATCCTTCATCATCGCTCGATGAAAGACGCCACCAGGAATGGCTGATGGAGCGATACGTGCAGGATTTGGTTCAATGTATCTAATGTATCTACAGTCGCCGCGAATTCCCTCATTGTTGCGAAGCGGCTGCCAATGCGTCGCTGACGATGGCCTGGGCCTCGACCTGGATGCGATGCAGATGATCCGCGCCAAGGAAGCTTTCGGCATAGATCTTGTAGATGTCTTCAGTGCCGGAAGGACGCGCCGCGAACCACCCGTTCTCGGCAATCACCTTGAGGCCACCGATCGACGCGCCGTTGCCCGGCGCCTGGGTGAGGATGGTCTGGATGGTCTCGCCGGCCAGTTCGGCAGATTGCACCTGCCGCGGCGAGAGTTGGGCAAGCTTCTGCTTCTGCGCCGGCGTCGCCGGCGCCTCGATCCGATCGTAGACCGGCTCGCCGAACTCGCGCGTCAGTTCACGGTAGAGTTCGCCGGGGTCGCGCCCCATGCGGGCGGTGATCTCCGCCGACAGCAGGGCCGGCACCATGCCGTCCTTGTCCGTTGTCCAGACGCTGCCGTCCCGCCGGACGAACGAGGCGCCTGCGCTCTCCTCACCGCCGAAACCCAGCGAGCCGTCATACAGACCTTCCACAAACCATTTGAAACCGACCGGCACTTCGACCAGCGTGCGGCCGAGCCTCGCGGCGACGCGATCGATCATCTGGCTGCTGACGACGGTCTTGCCGACTGCCGCCTCCCTGCGCCACTGCGGCCGGTGCTGGAACAGGTAGTCAATGGCTACCGCCAGATAATGATTGGGCGGCAGCAGACCCGCGTGACGGGTGACGATTCCGTGCCGGTCATGATCGGTGTCGCAGGCAAAGGCAATGTCGAAGCGATCCTTCAGGCCGATCAGGCTCTGCATGGCATAGGACGAGGATGGATCCATGCGTATGCGGCCGTCCCAGTCGACGGTCATGAAGCGGAAGGTCGGGTCGACGGCGTCGTTCACGATCGCGAGGTTCAATCCATAGCGCTCGGCGATCGGACCCCAGTAATGCACGCCGGCTCCACCCAGCGGATCCACGCCCAGGCTGATGCCCGCGCCACGGATCGCCTCCATGTCGAGCACGCTGCCAAGATCGCCGACATAGGCCGTGACAAAATCATGTCGATGCGTGGTCGCCGCGCGCCGGGCCTGCTCGAGCGGGATTCGTTTCACACCCTTCAGGCCGCTTTCCAGCAGCGCATTGGCACGGGCTTCCATCCATCCCGTGACATCCTTGTCTGCCGGCCCGCCGTTGGGCGGGTTGTACTTGAAGCCGCCGCTGTCGGGCGGGTTATGTGAAGGCGTGATGACGATCCCGTCCGCCAGCCCTTTGACGCGGCCGCGGTTGTAGGTGAGGATCGCGTGGGAAATCACCGGGGTGGGCGTGTAGTCGTCCTTGTCCGCGAGCATGACCTCCACGCCATTGGCCGCCAGCACTTCGAGCGCACTGGCAAACGCCGGCTCCGACAACGCGTGCGTATCGATGCCCAGGAACAGCGGTCCGTCGATATGCTGCTGCATGCGGTAATCGCAAATGGCCTGGCTGATGGCCAGCACATGCCATTCGTTGAAACTGTTCTCGAATGCGGAGCCCCGATGCCCCGAGGTGCCGAATGCGACCCGTTGCGCGGGTACCGAAGGGTCGGGCCGGTTGCCGTAATAGGCCGTGACGAGTCTGGGTACGTTGACCAGCATGGCGGGCTGGGCGGGCTTCCCTGCAAGTGGGCTTGTTTCCATTGCTTACCTCTTGTACGACGCACGAAATCGTCCAGGCTTTCCTGGGCACGCTCGAGCCGCGCGGCCATCCCGTTCAGGAATCGGCCAGCCGGCCCGCTTTGTCGCAGCGTCCTCGTGGACATGCCGAAAACCCGGTCGCCCCATTGTGCCACGCATCGCATCCTTCACGTCCGGATCGGCCGAAGCGCCCGTGTCTCGCTGCCATTGCAGACAGTCCCCCGTCGTCCAAAGTTCAAGGCGCCTGGATTTTTCGGCGCATCGAAGCGAAACGATTCGTCGCATGTACGAGATGGGGCAAACCATCTGCTATATATCGATATAGCCAGCGCGATCATGCATTCATGATCCGTCTGCATCCGACAGGAAACGCCATGACACACAATCCCCTCGATATCGCCAGCCGCGTCAGTCCCGCTTTGTCGGCGTTGCTCAACAGCCGGGTCAATAACCCGGAATGCGAACAGCCGGTGACGCTCAAGGCCGTACGCCGTTTTCTGGCCGACCTGCTGCCCGCCGACTTCAAGGAAGCCGAACGGCTGCATCGCATCGACGTGAACGAATCGCTGCTCGACGAACTGGATACCCTGATCGAAGAATTCGGGGCGACCGCGCTTGCCGTGGATTTCATCCAGACCAGCGCCAGCGAACCGCTCTCACGCGCGATCGAGACGGTCGTGAACGACGAGAACCGGGAAAACCCACCTACGCTGGCGGCTGTCCGCAATGCCATCCTGTCCGGTCTGGGCGCCCGGCTCGTGGGAGACGGCGTGCTGGAAGACGACGAGGGCGAAACATTGTTATCGGAGATCGAAGCGCTGATCGAGCAATTTGGCACCGATACGCTTGCCGAGGACTTCCTTCGCTATGAGTAGCGGCGCATCCGGAATCCGGGAGACACCCGCATGCTGAAAAACCGGCGCGCCCGGCGTGGCGTGGCGATATCCCTGGTGATAGTTGGCGGCCTGCTGATGGCCTTGGCGCCTGAAATATGGCAGGGGTTGTTCGTCCTTGCACTGGGCGTCGGCATCGAACTGGCGGGAATTGCCTTGGAGCGCAAAGCCTAGCCGGCCGGAAACGATCCCGCCCTTGTATGGCGAATGGAATGACGGTATCCCAGCCGTCTCGATCGGCTTTCGTTTCATTGCAGCACGACGCGCACACGGCCTCGCGCCGGGAGCGTGAACCGGCCGGCCTTGCCGATCGTGCGGCAGACCGGTCGCGTGCGCGTGCTGCCGCCCCCTGCCGAAAAATCAATATCTTGTCCGTTGAATGGAGGGGCCTTCATGCCCCGTCAAGGCGGAACAAGCTCGCCGCCTGGAATCCATCTGCTTGAATCGGAACCCGGCCCTCGCGCCATCCGACCTTGATCGCCGTCCAATTCACGGGGGTCACCCACTCATGTGTTGACGGCATATTTATCCGGCTACAATTCGGCCATGAGCCCCCATCGTGGATACCGGGTTGTTGTCCCCTTCACCCTGCGTACGGCGCTGGGGCATTCTCTGACCGCCAGACCATGAAGGCGCTTTCCATTTCGAGGCGCCTGCTGCTGAGCTACCTGCTGGTCGCCGTGCTGCCGCTGACAGGACTGGCTGCGTTCTATCTGGCCTCGTTCGAAGCGTCGCTCCATGAGAGCGTGCTGGCGAACATGGTCACCATCTCGGACAAAAAAGCCGATCAGATCGATCGCTACATGCTGGAGCGGCGAGCGGACGCCCGCTTGCTCAGCCAGAGAAACCTGATCCGTCATGGACTGGCCCAGCTGGAGCGGGCTTACCATACGGGTGGGCTGAACGCCCCTCTCTACCTGGCTGCTTCACGCCCGCTGCAAAACGACCTGAGCATTTCCTACGAGGCCGGCAATTTCCACGATTTCCTGCTGATGGACACGGCCGGCAACGTGATTTTTTCCCTGCTGCACGAGCCTGACCTCGGCACCAATCTCCTGTCCGGCACATACCGCAACACGCCGCTGGCAAGAAGTTTCAACCTGACCCTGCAAAGCCTGCAAACCCGCCTCTCGGAATTCGCACCGTATGCGCCTTCCGGGAATCGGCCGACTGCCTTCTTGACCACGCCCGTGCTGGACAGGGACAAACTCATCGGCGTGCTGGCCCTGCGGCTGGATGTAAACAAGCTGGGATCGGTCACGGCCGATCGCACCGGCCTCGGTCGCACGGGCGAAACGGTTCTGGCACAACGCGATGGCAACGAGGCTTTTTACACCGGACCGCTCCGTCATATCCCGGACGCGGCCTATCGCTACCGGGTGCCGCTCGAGGCCGCCGCGCTGCCGATGCAGAAGGCGCTGGCCGGCGACCATGGCAATGGGTTCGTACGCGACTACGCCGGGGTCGACAGCGTGGCGGCATGGCGCTACCTCCCCGAGTTGAGGTGGGGGATGGTGGTGAAAATGGACAGCGCGGAAGCGCTGGCGCCCGCCGCGCATCTGCGCCATGTCACCTATGTCGCGCTGGTCCTGTTCCTGCTCCTCTCAGGCGGCGCGGCCTATCTGCTGGGACGTGGTCTGTCGCGTCCCATCCGGAACCTCACCCGGGTGGCCGACAGCATCGCAGCCGGCGATCTGTCGCAGCGCGCCCCGCAGGATGGTCCCGACGAACTGGGCCGTCTGGCCCAGGCCTTCAATCATATGACGGATGCGCTGGAAAACATCCACCATACGCTGGAAGCCCAGGTGGAAGCGCGCTCGCACGAGCTGCGCAAGCTCTCTCTACTGCAGGGTGCCATTCTCGATAAGGCCGGAGCACTGGTGGTGGTGCTCGACCGCGAAGGCCGCATCCGCCGCTTCAATCGCGCCTGCGAAGAACTGTCCGGCTACGCGTTCGCAGAAGTCGAGGGACGGTTCGTCTGGGATTTTCTGCTACCGCCAGATGAGCGCGAGCGTGTGCACCAGGAGGCGTTCGACGCGCTCGTTCGCAATCCCGAATCCTTGAGAGGCTCGCACACCAACCACTGGATCACCCGGGACGGGACGCGGCGCCTGATCGAATGGTCGAATTCCGTATTGTCGGACGAACAAGGCGAGATGGAGTTTATGGTGAGCATCGGCACCGACGTGACGGAGAAACAGCTGGCCCAGGCCGCCCTCAAGGAAAGCGAGATGCGCCTGAACGAAGCACAGCGCATTGCCCAGGTCGGCAGCTGGGAGTTCGATGTGGCCAGCAATACGCTGGCCTGGTCGGACGAGACCTTCCGCCTTTTCGAAGTTGACCGGGACGCCTTCGGCGCATCGTACGAGGCATTCATGGACGCGGTGCATCCCGAGGACCGCGAGCGGGTCGGCCAGGCCTACCTCGACTCCTTGACGAACCGCAAGCCGTACGAGATCAGTCATCGGATCTGCATGCCGGACGGCCGCATCAAATGGGTGAACGAATGCTGCGAAATGCATTTCGACGCCGAAGGCAACGCCGTCCGTTCCACGGGCACCGTACAGGACATCACCCGGCGCAAGCAGGCGGAAGAAGCGTTACGGCTCTACGCCAACGTGTTCGAGCACAGCGGCGAAGCCATCCTCATCAGCGACAGCCACAACCGCATCCTGGCGGTGAATCCGGCCTTCACCCGCCTGACGGGCTACGCCATCGACGACATCCGGGGCGAGCACCCGCAGATCCTGACGGCCGGGCAGACACTCGACGACACCCATCAGGCGATGGCAGCCGCCCTCGAACAAGTGGGCTACTGGCAGGGCGAGGTGCTGGACCGGCGGAAAGACGGCTCGCTCTATCCGAAGTGGATGTCGGTCTCGGTCGTGCGCGACCTCGACGGCCACCTTTCCCATTACATCACCAGTTTCACGGACATCACCGCACGCAAACTGGCCGAGGCACAAATCAGCCAGCTGGCCTACCACGACGCCCTTACTGGCCTGGTCAACCGCTTCAGCCTGCAGGGCCAACTCGAACAGGCACTCGCCATGGCCCACCGGGAACAGCGTGCGCTGGCGGTGATCTTCCTGGATCTGGATCGCTTCAAGACCATCAACGACACGCTCGGGCATGCAGTAGGCGATGCGTTGCTCAAGGACGTGGCGCAACGCCTGCGCGACAGCGTGCGCGAGAGCGACATCGTGGCCCGACTCGGCGGCGATGAATTCGTGGTGGTGCTGACCGAAGTGGAAGGCGCCGCGACTGCAGCCCGCGTCGCCGACAAGATCCTGCACACGCTGTCCCAGCCCTATCGTATCGGGAAAGATGCGCTGCATTCCACGCCAAGCATCGGGCTCGCGTTCTACCCGGACGATGGCGAGGATAGCGAAACGCTGATGAAGAACGCCGACACCGCCATGTATCACGCCAAATCGCTGGGGCGCAACAACGTCCAGTTCTTCACTGCCGAGATGAACCAGGCCGCCATGAAGCGGCTGACCATGGACCATGACTTGCGGGTGGCCGTGGAAAACAAGGAGTTCGAACTGCATTACCAGCCCCAGTTCGACAGCTGGAGCGGCCGCATCGTCGGATTCGAGGCACTGGTACGCTGGCGCCACCCGCGCATGGGCCTGGTGCCGCCTGCCGAATTCATTCCCATTGCCGAGGAAACCGGCCTGATCCTGCCGCTGGGCGAATGGGTACTGGACGAAGCCTGCCGCCAGCTCCGCGCATGGCGCGATATCGGCATCGCCGACTTCGGCATGGCCGTGAACCTGTCCGCCCATCAACTGCACTCCGCCATCCTGCTGGCCCATGTCGCAGGGGCCTTGAAAAAACATGGCCTGAAAGGCACCGACCTGGAGCTCGAAATCACCGAATCGGTTGCCATGCACGACCCGGCCGCCAGCATCAGCCAGCTCAAGGCGCTGCGCAACCTGGGCGTGCGCCTGTCGATCGACGATTTCGGCACGGGCTACTCTTCGCTCAGCTATCTCAAGCTGCTGCCGATCCACACCCTGAAACTCGACCAGTCCTTCGTACGCGACATCGAAAGCGACAACAATGACGTCGCCATCTGCACCGCCACCATCGCACTGGCGCACAGCCTCGGCCTGGCCGTGACCGCCGAGGGCGTGGAGACCGAAGCGCAGCGCCATTTGCTGACCTCGCATTTCTGCGATTTCATGCAGGGCTATCTGTTCAGCAAACCGTTGTCCGCCACGGAGGCCCTCGCCTTCATCCAGAAGCGGCAGGCGACCTGAAAGATCCAAGCTTTGCCATCCGCAGGTCGCCAACTAAATGGGATATTGCTATCCTTTAAATAAGCGCTACGTTGATTCAATCCACATATGCAGGAGGTCAGATGTCCGTACTCAGCCCAACCCAACTCGATCAGCTCGCCCGGAAACTGAAAGAGGACTACCAGGCACTCGTGCGCGAAGTACGCGAGGAATTGGAGAATTCGGGCAACCAGCATCGCATCGACCTGCTCAACCGCGAGCCGGGCGACAGCGGCGACGAATCGCTGGCCAATGCGCTGGCGGATTTCAACCTGGCCCTACTCGATCGCCATATCGACGGGATGCGGGATATCGAGGCCGCCCTGCAGCGCATCCGGAATGGCGAATACGGCGTCTGCATCGACTGCGGGGATGCGGTCACGTTTCCCCGGCTGATGGCCTATCCGACCGCGAAGCGTTGCATCGTCTGCCAGGAACAACGCGAAAAACTCTACGCCCAGGAAGGCCGCCCGAAAATGTAAACGAAGACAGGACAAGCCTGTCTCCATCCCCCCCCCAACGGAGTCATCATGAAAACCCCGCTTCAAATCACCTTCCGCGACATGCCCCCCTCCGACGCACTCGAGACGCACATCCGCGAGAAGGCCCAGAAACTCGAACAGCTTTTCGCCGACATCGTCAGTTGCCGCGTCGTGGTCGAACAGCCTGCAAAACATCAGCAACAGAGCAAGCCGTTCAACATCCACATCGACCTGGGCGTGCCCGGGAAGGAAATCGTGGTGGACAGGCAGGAGAACGAGGATGCCTACATTGCCCTGCGCGACGCTTTCGACGCCGCCAAGCGGCAACTGGAAGACTACGCGCGGCAGTTGTGAGTCGCGCCGTCCGGACGCGCAGACATGAATGATTCCTCTGGATCGATGCAGGAATTGGCCGAACTGATCCGGAGCCTGCGCGACCCGGCCTGCTACGACCACCCCGCCGGCCCGGTGCAGGTGATCGAAACGCATATCTCCTACGTTCTGCTCACGGGCGCGTTCGCCTACAAGATCAAGAAGCCGCTGGATCTCGGCTTCCTCGATTTCAGCAGCCTCGCTAAGCGCCTGCACGCCTGCTGCGACGAAGTTCAGCTCAACCGGCGGCTCGCGCCTGATATCTATCTCGACGTCGTCCCCATCACCGGCACACCGGCCGCCCCGCGCCTCAACGGCAGCGGCGAGACGTTCGAATATGCGGTGAAGATGCGCCAGTTCCCGCCCGATGCCACGCTCGACCGGCTCGATGCGGCGGGCGGAATGACCGCGCAACACATCGAAGCGATCGCCGCCGCCCTCGCCCGCTTCCATGTGGAAGGCTGCGCGCGTGCCGGACAAGACACCCCATGGGGCAGTCCAGACGCCATCTGGGACCCGGTGGCCCAGAACTTCGTCCGGATTGCGACGCATCTCGACGACCCGGCCGACCGCGCGCAACTCGACGCCCTGAGGCACTGGAGCGAAACCGAGCATACCCGGCTCACCCCGTTGATGGCGGCCCGCAAGACCGACGGCTTCGTGCGCGAATGCCACGGCGATCTCCATCTGGGCAACCTCGCCTGGGTCGACGGCCGGCTGCTCGTGTTCGACTGCATCGAATTCAACCCCGAACTGCGCTGGATCGACATCCAGTCGGAAGTCGCGTTCTGCTACATGGACCTGCTGCAGCGCGGCCATGCCGAATGGGCCTGGCTGTTCCTCAATACCTGGCTGGAACGGACCGGCGACTATGCCGGTCTCGCCCTGTTGCGCTATTACGCCGTCTATCGTGCACTCGTGCGCGCCAAGATTGCCGCCATCCGCACCGCCCAGACCGCCGGCCCCGAACGCGATGCTGCGTTCGCCAAGATGCGCACGCTATTGCATCTGGCCACGACGCTGACGCGCTCCCTGCCCGTCCGGCTCGATATCACGCACGGCCTGTCGGGATCGGGCAAGACCACCGTCACCCGCAAACTGATGCAGGCCCCGGGCGCGATCCGCCTGCGCTCCGACGTCGAACGCAAACGCCTCGCCGGGCTCGACGCCCTGGCCCGCAGCGGCTCGGGCATCGGGCAGCAGCTTTATGGCACCGATGCCACCCAACGCACCTACGCATATCTCGCCCGCCTTTCCGGCGCCCTCCTGGATGCCGGCTGGCCCGTCATCGTCGACGCCACCTTCATTGCCCGCTGGCAGCGCGACCTGCTGCGCGAGACGGCGCAATCACGCGGCGTCGAATTCCATATTCTCGATTTTCCGGTGCCCGTCGCCACCCTGCGCGAGCGCATCGTCCAGCGTGCCCGCACGGGCGGCGATGCGTCGGAGGCGGATCTGTCCGTGCTGCAACATCAGCTCGACACCCAGGAGCCGCTGGGGTCGGACGAGCAGGCGCAGACCCTCGATCACACATTGCAATAGTGTCGCGCTTGACAGCGCCCGAAACGCTCGAATAAAGTCCGGCCCATATCACGGCCCGCGCAATGCACGCGAGCCGGCCCTGCGGAAGAACAAACACAACAATTCAAAGCGAGACCCGAAGGGGAGGGGGAACCATGTCGAATGGGATGCGTTCGTGCGTGCAAGGCGCACGTGAGGTCGATCAATCGGTAAATCATTCGGCTGAGAAAAGATGGTGTCTGACCCCATTTTGGACTTTTCTTGTTCTTGTTTTCTTTTCTGGAACCACTTATGCGATTTGCGAAAATCCAGGTGACGGTTACAAAAGTTGCACTTTTGACAACCATACTGGTTCCCCTGCCTTAATCCGTTCGATGGTGGAGTCCGGCTCTCATGAGCAGTACCCAAATGACACTTTTTGCTGGGACAACGTACCGCCCGGTAACGAATTCAGGTATGGCTCTACGGCGTCTCCAAATTGCAGTGGATGGGGTCGGATGTACTGTTACGACTATGATGCATCGTTATGTAAGCCGTCGAAAAACTTGGGCGATGATTCATGCACCAAATCTATGTCTGGAAACCCTATTAACAATGCAAACGGCAATAAGTTACAACGAGAATTTGACTACCAGATTGAGGGTGCGAGCCTTAAGCTATTCAGGCTATACAACAGTCAAAGTTTAGATTCCCTTATATCTGTTGGAAATCTATGGACTCATTCTTATCTAAAAAACATACATCAAATACCAGGACCATATGTTGCAACAACAACTCATTTCAAGGTCAATAGAAACGACGGTAGAGTTTTAATTTTTAGCTTATCAAATGGTGTTTGGGACTATGATCCTGACATCCCCGACCGCCTGACCGAACTCAAAGATATATCTGGAAACCGCATCGGCTGGCGCTACACTGTCGCCGCTGACGACTCCGTCGAGACTTACTCTGCTGCTGGTAAACTCCTCACTATCGCCGACCGCGCCGGCCGCACCCAGACGCTCACCTACGACCTTCCTGCTGCCAGTGGAGGCGACGGCGACCCCGACACCCTCGACACCGTCACCGACGACACCGGCCGTTCCCTGCACTTCAGCTACGATGCCCAGAAGCGTATCGCCACCGTCACCGACCCCGCCGGCGGCGTCATCACCTACGCCTACGACGCCCAGAGCAACCTCGCCTCCGTCCAGTATCCCGATGGCCGCAGCAAGACATACCACTACAACGAACCCGAGAACACTGCTGGCGCCAATCTCCCCCACGCCCTGACCGGCATCACCGACGAGAACGGCGAGCGCTACGCCACGTATCAATACAGCGCCGACGGCAGAGCCATTTCCACCGGCCACGCCAACGGCGCCGATCTCAACACCTTGACTTACAACACCGACGGCAGCACCACCGTCACCGACCCTCTTGGCACCCAGCGCACCCACAACTTCACCACCATCCTCGGCGTCGTCAAGAGCACCGGCGTCTCCCAGCCCGGCGGCTCCGGCTGCGGCGCTGCGTCCTCCGCCATCACCTACGACGCCAACGGCAACATCGCTTCCCGCGCCGACTTCAACGGTCATAAGACCTGCTACGCCTACGACCTCACCCACAACCTCGAAACCGCCCGCGTCGAAGGCCTGGCCTCCGGCGCCAGCTGCCCGAGCGACCCTGCCACCTACACCCCCGCGCCCAACAGCGCCGAACGCAAGATCCTCACCCAGTGGGATACCCGCTTCCGCCTGCCGACCAAGGTGACCGAAGCCGGCCGCGAAACCACCACCGTCTACGACAGCCACGGCAACGTCACCAGCCGCAGCATCAAGGACCTCGCCAGCGGCCAGACCCGTACCTGGAGTACGGTTTACGCCTACCATCCCACCGTCCCCGGCGTGCTGATGCAGAAGATCGACAACGGCCCCAGACTGGATGTGGCCGACATCACCACCACCGACTACTACGCCCCCGACGAGAACTGCGTCGGCGACCCCCTGGGCTGCCGTGGCCAGGTCAAACAGATCACCAACGCCCTCGGCCACGTCACGACGTATAACGAATACGACGCCAACGGCCGTGTCCTCCGGACCACCGATCCCAACGGCATTCTTGTGACTACCTTCAGCTATAGCCTGCGCGGCTGGCTCCTCTCCCGTACCGTCGGCACCGAGACCACGAGTTTCGACTACGACGGTGTCGGCCAGCTCACCAAGCTCACCCGCCCCGACGGCAGCTTCGTCAGCTTCGAATACGATCCCGCCCACCGCCTCGTTGCCATCGTCGACCAGGACGGCAACCGCCTCGCCTACACCCTCGACGCAGCAGGCAACCGCATTCATGAGGAAATCACCCGTCCCGGCGACAGCAACGTCTACTACGCCCACAGCCGCACCTTCGATGCTTTAGGCCGCCTGTGGCAGGACATCGGCGCCTACAACCAGACCATCACCTACCAGTACGACGCCCAGGGCAACATGAAGCAAGTCGACGGCGCCCGCAGCGACGTCGCCGACGTCACCACCCACAGCTACGACGCCCTCGACCGCCTGACCCAGACGCTCAACGCCGATGGCGGCGTCATCCAGGTCAAGACCAACGCCCTCGACCAGACCACCCAGGTCGTCGACCCCGTCAACCAAGCCACCACCCAGACCGTCGACGCCTTCGGCGACGTCACCCAGACCGTCAGTGCTGATACCGGCACCACCAACCGCACTTATGACGAAGCCGGCAACCTCAAGACCGAGACCGACGCCCGGGGTGTCACCGTTACCTATACTTACGACGCGCTGAACCGCTTGACCTTCAAGACAAGCTCTCAGCCAGGTAGTGTCAATCTGGGTTATAAGTACGACTCTTGCCGTAAAGGTAGCCTGTGCTCCACGGCTAAAAACGGCGTCCTTGATCTTTACTTCAGTCTCGATATCCAGGGACGTCCTCAATACCGCTTGCAAAACATACCCACCGCTACCGGCAATGCCAACTTCTTCTATAGCCTTATTGTTTACGATGCTGCAGGCCGGCCCAGCCAGTTGACCTATCCTAACGGTCGTAGCATTAGCTACAGCTACGACACTCAGGGCCGCGTCAGCCAGGTGTCCACCCAGCCATACAACAGCACACCGGTCACGGTTTTGGCCAGCAACTTCGTCTACGGCTATCCGTTTGCTGGCCCGCAAAGCTTCAGCTACGGCGACGGCACCGGGTCCTACCAGAGCCGCGACCAGGACTATCGTCCCTGGGCCAGGGCTGATGGTCCTTACATAAAACTCTTCAGCTACGACCCAAGTAGCAATATCGCAAATCTATTCGACTTCAATAGCAATACCTCGCTCACCTATGCTTACGACGCCACAGGCCGTCTCGTCTCCGCCCTCGACAGCGCCAGCAACGGCTTCGGCAGCCTCGCCTGGGCTTACGACCTGAACGGCAACCGCCAGAGCGAGACCCGCAACGCCGGCACCATGCCCTACGCCTACAGCCCGCCCAACTGGCTGGTCCAGAAAGGCAGCGAAACCCGCCCACGTACGGCCAACGGCAACACCCTGAGCACGAGCACTGCTAGCTTCACCTACGACGGCTTCAACCGGCTTGCCACCAGCCAGACCGCCGCGGAGACCACCACCTACACCTACAACGCCCTCGGTCAGCGCATCAAGAAGATCAACCAGAACGGTCTGGCCACCAGCTTCCACTACGGACCCGATGGCGAACTGTTGTACGAGCAGGACCAGGCCGGCAATACCAAAGTGTATGTCTGGCTAGACGGTCGGCCGCTGGCCCGGATCGACAACGATGCGCAGATCTACTACTACCATGTCGATCATCTGGGGACGCCGCAGGCGATGACGAACAGCGCGGGAACGGTCGTGTGGAAGGCGAACTATGAGCCGTTCGGCAAGGCGATGGTGACGGTCAGTACCGTGGAGAACAACCTGCGGTTGCCGGGGCAGTACTATGACCGCGAGACGGGGCTGCATTACAACTACTTCAGGGATTACGATCCGACCACAGGGCGTTACCCACAGGCTGATCCTATCGGCCTCGCCGGCGGCCTCAACGTTTACGAATATGCCCGCTCAAATCCGCTGACCTATACCGATCCGCTGGGGTTGAAGTCATGGGACTGGGACGGATGGGGTGATACATCGGTTTGCAGTTACTACGACAAGATGTATGCGAAAACCCAATGCGATTACTACCAAACTGCTGGAGATATTTGTCGTGGGACAAGGGGGGACGTAAACCTTCTTACGCGGCTTGGAATTAGCCAAGCATGGTCAAGCGGCACCACCACGAAATCACAATCGCAAATTGCCAATGGGATACGGAATAGCCTGATTGGCTATGACCGGGCAATGCATTCGCTCAACGATTCTGGCAGTGCGTGCGGTTGCCCGAGAGGCGACTTCATTGACCTCTACCACGACATGGCATTCCGGGAAAACGGGATTTCGCCGCTCTTTTACGGTGGGAATCTCTGGCCGCAAGGCGTCGCGCCCAACCCCGTGCCTTACGATCCTAGGTGAGGCAATCATGGTTAGACTGATTTCAACTGTACTTGCCTTATTGTTCGTTGCGCTTTTTATTGCAGTTGCTTACCTTGCATTCCATAGCGCTCCACCAGGTGAAACATGGCAATCGCTCGGCGTAGTGGCCTTTGTTCGGCACGTGATTCTTGTCTCTGGATTGCTGCCATTGCTAGTGGTTTGCACATACCTGGTGGTGGGCAACACCCCCAAACACATTGCATATGCCGTGGCGCTATCACCGCTGCTTCTGATTGTGCACGCTGTGGTTTTTGCATTCTCTGCGCATACCGATGGCTTTAGCTATTGGGCTGTTCAGGCTATCGAGGCGTTTATTGCCATTGCCTTGATTTACGTTGGGGTCTTCAAAGAGAAAACCTCTCCCCACCCGCCTACCGGCGGGTAGCTGCTGATGTGAAAAGGGCCGCTGATCGCGGCCCTTCGTTGTTTGCCTGTTTACCCGATGGCCTGCGCGAGTGCCTCTCGCAGCGTGCGCAGGTCAGTGGTCGAGAGCGCCCCCATCGAGCGCAGCACCAGCCCCTGCTCGATGGTCGTGAACACCGGTTTGAACACCGATGGCTTGAGGAGTCCTGCGGCCTGCCAGTCGGCGACTGCCGCCTCGCCGAACCCCGGCGGTATGCGCGCCTGGCTCGTGATCGCCATGATGATGAGATCGCGGCGGTTGGCGTTGTAGCCGCTGCTGGACACCACGACCGCCGGGCGTTTCTTTGTGCCCGACTGGTCGGTGAATGGAAACGGAACCAGCACCACCTCGCCGAAGGAATGCGCCATCGTCACAGCCGGTCGTAAGCCGCGTCTTCGTCGTTGTTCCATACTGCCGTGAAGCTTGCCTCGGCGGCTTTGGCGGCGGCTTGCGTCAGGCGCTGTTCATCCTCGCGCGTGCGCAGAAAGTCGATGAAATCCTCGACTTCCGCCAGCCGCTGCGGCGGCAGTTGTTTGATCTTCTCGATCAGAATCTGTTCGGTTGCGGCCATCGTCGTCTCCTTGGGTCTATTGGCGCCCCTGTTGGGCGAGGGCCAATTCCAGCATTTCCATCACCATGCGCTGCCGTGGCTTGGGCAACTGGCTGATGCGTTCCATGTGCTGCTGCGGCTTCGGCGCCGGTCCGCGCTTCTTCGCCGCGCCGACCGGCTCCCCGATGAGTTCATCCAGGCTAGCGCCGAGCGCCTTGGCGAGCGTGGGCGGCACGGCCACCGGCACACACCGCTGGCCCAGTTCATGAATCAAACGGGCCAGGCTCATAATAAACCATGAACACAAATCCCACCCGTCCCTGACCACGTGCACGCCGCGCCCAACCATCGTCGGTCGACCAGGATGGCAGCCGCCTCGCCCATACAGGCGGTCGATCCGCTCGTGATTGACCTGGGAAACAATGGCCGGACGAGGCCATGGAAAATGCCTCGGCCCGGGAGCCTCCGCCACCGCTGAAAAAAAGGAACTTCTTCAGACCCAATCCCTCTTAAACTGCCGGCAAATTGTCGTCCATTCCGGCCTCCCGCAGCGGGAGGCCCAGTGTTAGCAATACGGGGGAAAACCATGGCCTGTAGCGTTGTCGTCCTTAAAGAAGTCCCGCTGTTTTCCTTGCTCGACGATGAAGAGCTCGCCGTCCTCGCCGGCCAGGTCGAGTTGCGCAGGTTCACGCCGCGCCAGCGGATTTTCAGGATCGGCGATCCGAGCGAACGCGCGTTCATCATGGTCTCGGGTTCCGTCCAGGTCACGACCATCGACGAGGACAACCAGGTCGTGCTTCTCGACATGCCCAGCCATGGTGACGTATTCGGCTTCGCCTCGATGCTGGCGCAGACGCCGCACCAGACCGAGGCCACGGCCGTCGAGGAGACGGAATGCATCGAAGTGGATCTCCATGACATCACCGTTCTCCTGAGAAAGAAGCCGGACGCCGGTCTGGACCTGATGACGGTCATGGGCAAGCAGTTCCATGCCGCGGAACGGCTCGTCCGCCTCCGGGCCGCGCGCAACCCGAACGACGTGATCGAAGAGGCCGAGACGCTGGGCGAACGGGTCGCCGATATCGTGGCATCCTTCGGCGGCTCGTGGACGTTCATCATGGCGTTTGCCGTGGTGCTCGCCGTGTACTCCGCCATCAACGTCGAACTGGGCAGCAAGGCATGGGACCCCTACCCTTTCATCCTGCTCAATCTTTTTCTTTCGATGCTTGCCGCCATACAGGCCCCCATCATCATGATGAGCCAGAACCGCCAGGACAAGAAAGATCGCCTGCGGAGCGAACTCGATTTCGACGTCAACCGCAGGGCGCATGCCGAAATCCAGGGACTCGCCCACAGGATCAACATGCTGCATGACAAGATCGACGATGTCGGGGAACTGGTCCGCACGCCCAAGGCGCCATGACACCGCGGAGGGCTGAATGGGCCCGGACCCCGGGTCCAATCCGTCCCGTTCGGATCAAAGCCTGATGGGGGCTATTTGCAGCCTATTTCCTTGAGGACGATCGGCAACGTCGACGTCCAGAATAATGGCGGAAGGAAGTGGGAGTCGAACCCACCCGGGAGCGACTGACACCCCCAACCGAATTTGAAGTCCGGCCGCACCACCAGGCACGCTTCCCTTCCAATTGAAACCCGTTTCTCCTGTCGATCACTTCAGGCTGCATGATTCATCCTGCCGAACAGATCGACATTGCGCAATCGGTGCGCTTCGCGCACGCGGCGCGTGTAGCCCACCCGGTCGAAGAATTCCAGTACCTGCACCGCACGCTTGCGGCTCAAGCCGCTGCGGTCACGGAATTCGGCGGCACGCGTCTCGCCGTTCACGTGTTCCAGTTCCTGCACCAGGGTCGCCAGTTGCGCCACGCTGTCGGGCAGATAGAACAAATCGCGCACCACTTGGTACAGCTTCCCCTGGCGCGCCTGCTTTTGCAGCAGACGCCGCATCGACGCCTCGTTGCACCCCGCGCGTCGGGCCAGATCGCGCACCCAGGGTGGGTCGATGGCCCCTTCTTCCAGCCAGGGGAGGATGCGCTGATAGAGCGCATCCTCCTCGCAGCTGAGCGCAACGCTGTGCGTCGGCAGGTGCAGCCAGGGTCCGCTGCGCCGCAAAGCGCCCGCCGTCAGCAGTGTGTCCGTCAGCGCGGCGAACGCGGCCACCGGCAGCGCCGGCAGGAACATGCGCCTGGCACGCGTGGCATCGGGCCCCAGCTCGTCGGGGAAACGTTCGTGAAACGCCGCAAGGCCGGCGCGCAGCTTGTCCTGCAAGCTCGTCCAGTGCGCGGCGGAAAACGCCCAGGTGGCGTGACCGTCACGCACCAGCGTGCTATCGATCGGCAGATGCGCAGCCGGGTCCTTGTCGTTCCAGTGGATGGCAAGCCGGTCAAGGTCGAGTCCCCGGAGCGTAAGCAACTGATGCAGCCGCTGCGAGGTGTCGGCGAGATCCAGCGCGGCGAGTTCCGCCAGCCGCTGCGGCGTCTTGCGCTTGCGCGCGGGCGCATCGGGATCGAGCACCTTGCCGCCGCCGATCGTGTGGCGGGCATCGGCGTCGCGCAGGATGAATCGGTCGCCGTGGAGCGCGCCGAGCGGACGGTCCGTGACCAGTTGCGCCAGCGCGCTGCCGCCCGGGGACAGGCGCTCGCCTTCCAGCAGCGCCACGCGCGCCATGACATGCGCCGCACCCAGATGCAGATGGACCGGCGCCCAGTGCGCGAGGGCCGCAGGCGCCTGTGGCGACAGCGTCAACTGCACGTCGAACCGTGCGGTCGGCGCGTGCAGGCGCGGGGCCACGATCCAGTCGCCACGCGCGATCTCGTCCTTGCCCGCGCCGTGAAGATTCAAGGCACAGCGCTGTCCCGCCTGCCCCCATTGCGCCGGGCGGTTCATCACATGCAGGCTGCGCAGGCGAACCGGTCGACCGGATGGCGTCACCATCAGATCGTCACCCACCTGGACGCTACCGGCGAATACGGTGCCGGTGACAATGGTGCCCGCGCCTTTCAAGGTGAAGCTGCGGTCGACCGCCAGCCGGAACCCGCCGTCGGCTGTCGTCGAAGGCATGGTCTGCGCGGCTTCGTGCAGATGCGTGCGCAGGGCATCGATACCCTGCCCGTCCGGTGCGGAAACCGGAAATACCGGTATGCCTGCGAGCGCCGTTTCGGCCAGCAGTTGATGCAGATCGCGCTCGACTTCGGCCAGGCGCCCGGGCTCGACCCGGTCGATCTTGGTCAGCGCCACGACGCCGCGTTCGATGCCGAGCAGGTGCAGGATGTTGAGATGCTCGCGCGTTTGCGGCATCACGCCGTCGTCCGCGGCCACGACTAGCAGAGCAAAGTCGATCCCGGCCGCGCCGGCGAGCATGGTGTGGATGAAACGCTCATGGCCGGGTACGTCGACGAAACCCAGCACCCCGCCGCCGGGCAAGGGCTGGTAGGCGTAACCCAGTTCGATGGAAATCCCGCGCAGCTTCTCGGCGGCGAGCCGATCGGTGTCGACGCCGGTGAGCGCCTGCACCAGCGTCGTCTTGCCATGGTCGATGTGCCCGGCGGTGCCGACGATCATGATGGATTCGTGATTTCCTTTGACGTGATGCGGTAGCTGAAGCTCGACGCGTCCAGGCTGTCCAGCATGCCGTCCGCGGTTTCGGCCTGCGGATACATGAGGAAAGGCAGCGTGACGTCGCGCGAGCCGGGCAGTGGCAGGTCGTGCGCGGTGTTGTAGGCCAGCCAGTTCATCTCCCAGGAACCGAACAGGCGCTTCCTCGCATCGACCACCATGTCGTCGGTGAGGCTGCGGCCGCCGGGCGGTTCCTCCAGCATCACCTTGCGCACGTCGGCGGGGTCGACCGGCACCCAACCGTGTCCGGAGAGCCATACTTCGGCGCGGCAGTGCTGGGCCTTGCTGATGTCGCCGCTCTTGCCCAGGCTCTTGTAGCCGAAGCGCGAGTCCGCCACGCGGATGCCGTAGACATCGCGCGCCGGCAGGCCGGCGGCCCGTGCGAGACCGACGTAGAGGGAATTGAGGTCGGCGCATTTGCCCGTCAGGTCGCCGGTTTCCAGCATGAAACGGATGTCGCCGAGTCCGCAGCCGCGCGTCTTCGGGTTGCGCGCCGTATTGTCCACCACCCATTCGTAGATGGCCCGCGCCTTGTCCTGGTCGGTTTTCGCGCCGCGGGTGATGTCGCGTGCGGTCTTCCTGACGATGCCGTCGGTGGGCAGCAGCTTCGTGGCCCGGGTATAGCGGCGGTGCATCGGAGCAGACAGCGGGGCCGCCTGCCCGGCACGGGCCAGATCGATGGCGCGGTCGCGCGTGGCAAATCGGCTGGTCACTTCCAGTACCGGCTTCTTCTCCGGTGCCCATTCGCCATAGAGCATGTCGACGCCACGCTTCCGGTCGCGCAGCAGTTGCGCGCGGTCGGCATCGCCTTGCCACAGATTGCCCATGGGCCGGATCCAGTCCTGTTCCTGCATGGAGGGAAGCGGCAACCAGACACGGGTTGCACCGTGCGGCTTGAGCACCTCCACCCGGTGCGTCACCTCGAACGTTCGCCAGCCATCCTCTGGCGACGGATCGAATGCCGCCATGGCCTGGCTGGCGGGCCACACCGCGCCCGCGGTTAGTGCCGCGGAGGTCATCAGGAAATCGCGTCGTTGCATGAACAGTCCTTTCTCTCAAGTGATCAGGCGGTCAGCTTCGCGAGCTGGCCGATGAAATCCGCTTCGTCTGCCGCAGACAGGCAACGCACATCCAGCCGCAAGGCGCCGTCGGCGATACGGCCGATCACCGGTACGGGCAGGCCGCGCAGTGCCGCTTCGATCTCATGCAGCATGCCGCTTTTCCGGCTGCGGGGCCGCACGACCAGCGCATGGCTCGGCAGGCGGTCGATCGGTAGCGAGCCGCTACCGATCTGCGACAGGGCCGGTTCGGCAGACACGCTCGCCGGCCAGTGGGCAAGTGCCAGATGCAGGTGCGGCAGCAGCCGTTCAGCCTGCGTCCGGATGTCGTCCGGCGGCCGGGTGAGCACATGCAGGGCCGTGAGCCGGTCGCCCAGACGATCGGGATCGCGATACAGGCGCAGGACCGCCTCGAGCGCCGCCAGCGTCAGCTTGCCGACGCGCAGCGCGCGCTTGAGTGGGTTCTTCTTGATGCGCTGGATCAGCGCGCGGCGCCCCACCAGAATGCCGGCCTGCGGTCCGCCCAGCAGTTTGTCGCCACTGAAACTGACCAGGTCGGCCCCGGCTGCAATCGACTCCTGCGGCGTCGGTTCGTGCGGCAGGCCGAAGCGCGCCAGATCGACGAGCATGCCGCTGCCAAGGTCGATCACGAACGGCAGATCGTGGGCATGCGCAAGCTGCGCAAGCTCTGTCTCCGGCACGCTGGCGGTAAATCCCTGGATGGCATAGTTGCTGGCGTGCACCTTCATCAGCATGGCGCTGCGCGGGCCGATGGCGGCCTCGAAGTCGCGCAGGTGCGTGCGATTGGTGGTGCCCACCTCGACCAGCTTGGCGCCCGCCCGGCCCATGATGTCCGGCACGCGAAAGGCCCCGCCGATTTCCACCAGTTCACCGCGCGAGACGATCACCTGCTTGCGCATGGCAAGCGTGTTGAGCTGCAGGAACACCGCCGCCGCGTTGTTGTTGACCACAGTGGCCGCCTCGGCTCCGGTGAGCTCGCACAGCACGGATTCGACGACGTCGTCGCGGTCGCCGCGCCCACCGGTTTCGAGATCGTATTCCAGCGCGCAGGGATGGCGTGCCACCATCACCAGTGCCTCCACCGCCTCTTCCGGCAGCGGCGCGCGCCCCAGGTTGGTGTGCAGTACCGTGCCGGTGAGATTGAATACCCGTTTCAGGCGGGACGCATTGTGCTGCGACAAATGCACGGCAAGCTGGGCCGTCACCGCAGGCTCGGTGTAATCGACCCCGTCGCCGCTGCGCGCTGCCTGGCGCGCGCGATCGAGCACGCTGCGCACGCCGGCAAGTACCGGCTCGCGGCCGTATTCGGCAATCAGGGGAGAAACGGTTGTCCAGTTGAGGACACGATCGATCGAGGGCGGGCGTGGGGGGGCGCTATGCACGATAGACAATCCCTGGTTGGTGAGGGGTGAACAGTAAGCGGTGAGCAGTCAGGCGGGGCCGTGGATCAGGTACCAGTTGATTCCGCTGCGGGTGAAGCCCGCCTCGTCCATGAGCAGGTCCAGCGTCAGGGTGGCGAGATCATCGGCCACCGGATCGGCGAACGGGTCCTTTTCCTGCTGGATGAGCTTCAGATAGGTCTGGCATTCCGGGCAGCTCTCGGCCTGCACGACCTGCTTGCCCCCCTCCAGATGGTAGTGGGCGATGCCGCGGGTGTTGTCGCAGTTGCTGCATTTGGCACGCACCACGTGCCACTCCGAACTGCACAGCGTGCAATGCAGATAGCGCAGGCCGTTTTCGGCACTGCCGATGCGCACCACCGAACTGACCGAATGCGAGCCGCATACCGGGCACAGGTTGGGATGCTCGGGCCGCGCCACCTGTGCGGGTTCGAGCTGGCGCGCGAGCCGGGTCCAGTGCGTCTGCAACGCGGCACCTATAATCGGCGCCACAGCGGCATCGAGCCCCTGGACGTTCCCATCAAGCAGTTGCAGAGCCTGCGCATCCAGCCAGGCATCCTGTTTTTCCAGAACCGATTCCAGTGCCGCCTGGCCTGTTGCAGGCAGGCTGGGCAGCACCGTCCGTGCCAGGTGCCGTGCCGTGTCGCGCCAGCCATCCGGCAAACCGAGGCCGGCGGGCGCCAGCGGTGGCATCTGATGTTCGCGGCATTGCGCCAGCCGTTCGGGCGCGGGCAGTTCCGCCGCAGGGCCTGCATCCAGGTATTCCTGCTGCGCCCGCGCAAGGCGGGCCACGAAGCGCAGGTAGTCGCCCAGGGTGTGGCCTTCAGCCAGTTGTTCGAGCCGCCGCGCGCGGCTGAGGAACACATCGGCGGGCGGCAGCCGCAGTTCGGGGATGTCGCCGGCTGCCGCTTCGATCTCGCCGGGCTGCAGGAGGGTGGTCGTCATGCGCTAGTCGCTGTCCTTGTCGGTTCTTCAGTCTAGACGATCGAGCCGGAATGCAAGGCCGGCTACTTGCCGGTCATCTCGCGATACCAGGCGCGGTGATGGTGCTTGGCCCAGGCGGCGGACACTGTGCCGCGCGTCATGGCACGAACCGAACCCTTGACCCAGATGGCCGCATAGACGTGCACGATGATGCCGAGAATCATGATCCAGGCAGCCAGCGCATGGATGACCACCGCCACGCGCAGCAGCCAGATGGGAAAGTACGGCGCAAACCAGGGCTGCCAGATCACGATGCCGGAAAGCAGCAGCACGGGAACCGTCACCACCACCGTCCAGAACAGATATTTCTGGCCGGCATTGTATTTTCCGACTTCAGGCAATCGCTCATCGCGGTTGCACAGCTCATCGCCGATGTGCTTCATCCACTGGCGGTCGGCAGGCGTGAAATGGTTGAAACGCCAGAACCGCGCCGCCATCGCGATGAAGAACAGGAACATCACCACGCCGATGAAGGGATGCAGGATGCGGGTCCAGGGTCCGCCGCCGAACAGGTTGGCGAGGAAGAAGAACGCCGGATGGAACAGCGCCAGCCCGGACAGGGCGGCGAGGACGAAGGCGATGGCCACCACCCAGTGGTTGCTGCGTTCCCGGGCCGTATAGCGTTGAATCAACGTGCTCATGATCGCTCCTTTGCGTGGTCGGAAAAATGAAGGCGGAACCGCTCAATCCGTCTTTTCTTCCTCCTCCACCACCTTGGGACCCACCGTGACGAAATGGAAGAAGCCGGCAAAGACGGCCAGGCCGATGCCAAGGCTCATGAGCGGCTTGGTCACCCCCTTCCACAGGCTGACCAGCGGGCTGATGTGCGGATCCTTGGGCAGGTTCGCATAGAGCTCGGGCTGGTCGCCGTGCTGCAGCACGTACATCACGTGCGTGCCGCCGACGCCCTGCGGGTTGTACAGCGCCGCATTGGCGTAACCGCGCTCCTTGAGGTCGGCTACGCGCCCTTCGGCATGATGGATCATGTCCTGCTTGGAGCCGAAGACCAGCGCGCCGGTGGGACAGGTCTTGATGCAGGCAGGCTCCAGGCCCACCGCCACCCGGTCCGAGCACAGCGTGCATTTGTAGGCCTTGCTGTCCTTCTTCGAGATGCGCGGGATGTTGAACGGACAGCCGGTGATGCAATAGCCGCAGCCGATGCAGTGCTCCTCGTGGAAATCCACGATGCCGTTCGCATACTGGACGATGGCGCCCGGCGACGGGCAGGCCTTGAGGCAGCCAGGGTCATCGCAGTGCATGCAGCCGTCCTTGCGGATCAGCCATTCCAGACGTCCCTGCTCCACCTCCACTTCGGAGAAGCGCATCACGGTCCAGGACTGGTCGGTGAGGTCGCGCGGGTTGTCGTAGAGGCCGACGTTGGTGCCGATCTCGTCGCGCAGGTCGTTCCATTCCATGCACGCCGCCTGGCAGGCCTTGCAGCCGATGCACTTGGAGATGTCGATCAGCTTGGCGACGTGAACGGGGTTGCGCACACGCGGAGGCGGCGTGGTGGTGGCGGAGCGTGCCTTGATGTCAAGTGATTGCAGTGCCATGGTCGCCTCCTAGACTTTCTCGATGTTCACGAGGAACGACTTGAATTCCGGCGTCTGCGTGTTCGCATCACCGACGAAAGGCGTCAGCGTGTTGGTGATGTAGCCATTCTTCGCCAGGCCCATGAATCCCCAGTGGATCGGCATGCCCACGGTGTGCACCTTCTTGCCGTCGACATCGAGCGTGCGCAGGCGCTTGGTGACCACGGCCACCGCGACGATGAAGCCGCGGTTGGATTTCACCCGCACGTGGTCGCCGGCCTTGATGCCCTTCTCCTTCGCCAGATCCTCGCCGATTTCCACGAACTGCTCCGGCTGCAGGATGGCGTTGAGCCGCACATGCTTGGTCCAGAAGTGGAAATGTTCGGTGAGGCGATAGGTGGTGCCGACATACGGGAACTGGTCGGGCTTGCCGAAGGTCGCCCAGTCCTCCTTGAACACCCGCGCGGCCGGGTTGGACCACGCCAGGGCGTTCTTCGGATGCATCGGGTTGTTGGCGAGCGGCGACTCCATCGGCTCGTAATGCTCGGGGAAAGGCCCCTCCGCCATCTTGTCGACGGCGAAGAAGCGCGCCACGCCTTCCGGATTCATGATGAAGGGATTCATGCCGTCTCCCGGCGGCGAATCCGGCTTGAAGTCCGGAATGTCGGAACCGCCCCACTTGCCGATCGCGGCGTCCCAGGCGATCAGCTTGCGCGTGGGATCGTAGGGTTTGCCGCCCGGGTCGCAGGACGCGCGGTTGTACAGCACGCGCCGGTTGGCCGGCCAGGCGAAGGCCCAGTTCAGCGTCTGGCCCATGCCGAACGGGTCGCTGTTGTCGCGCCGCGCCATCAGGTTGCCCTTCTCGCTCCAGGCGCCGGAGAAGATCCAGCAGCCGCAGATCGTGCTGCCGTCGTCGCGCAGTTCGGCGAAGCCGTTCAGCTGCTCGCCGGCCTTCACCAGGACCTTGGCCGGGTCCTTCGGGTCGGTGACGTCCTTCAGCGCACGGCCGGAGTATTCCTTCGCCAGCTCTTCCGGCGACGGGGCATGCGGCTGGCGATGCTTCCAGGTCAGGTTGAGGATGGGGTCGGGGAAAGCGCCGCCGTCCTTCTTGTACAGCTCGCGCAGCCTGAGGAAGATGCCGGCCATGATTTCCTGATCGCCCTTGGCGTCGCCCGGCGGTTCGGCGGCCTTCCAGTGCCACTGCAGCACCCGGCTGGAACTGACCAGCGAACCGTCTTCCTCCGCGAAGCAGGTGGAAGGCAGGCGGAACACCTCGGTCTGGATCTTGGCCGGATCGACGTCGTTGTATTCGCCGTGGTTCTGCCAGAACTCCGAGGTTTCGGTGGCCAGCGGGTCGATGATCACCAGGTATTTGAGCTTGGCGAGCGAGCCCGACACCTTGACCTTGCACGGTGCGGAGGCCAGGGGATTGAAGCCCTGGCAGAGGTAGCCGTTGACCTTGCCCTGGTTCATGTTCTCGAACACCTGCAGCAGGTCGTAGCCCTTGTCGAGCTTGGGCAGCCAGTCATACGCCCAGTTGTTCTCCGCAGTGGCAGCGTCGCCATACCAGGCCTTCATGGTGCTGACGAAGAACTTGTTGTAGTTCTGCCAGTAGCTCAACTGACCGGGCCGCAACGGCTTGAAGGCACGCTTCTCGATATAGGCCTTGTAGTCCTGCTCCGCATCGCTGGGCAGCGTCATGTAGCCCGGCAGCAGGTTGGACAACAGTCCCAGATCGGTCAGGCCCTGGATATTGGAGTGGCCGCGTAGCGCGTTCATGCCGCCGCCGGCTGCGCCGATGTTGCCCAGCAGCAGCTGCACCATGGCGCCGGTACGGATCATCTGCGAGCCGTAGGAGTGCTGCGTCCAGCCCAAGGCGTACATGATGGTCATGGTCTTGTTGGGCGCCGAGGTCTCGGCGAGCATCTCGCACACCTTGAGGAAGGCATCCTTGGGCGTGCCGCAGATGTTGGTCACGGCCTCCGGCGTGTAGCGGCTGTAATGCGCCTTCATCATCTGGTACACGCAGCGCGGGTTCTGCAGCGTCGGGTCGGTGACGACATAGCCGTCCGCACCGATCTGGTAGCCCCAACTGGACTTGTCGTAGCTGCGCTTCTCCGGGTTGTAGCCGGAGTAGATGCCGTCGTTGAACGCGAACTCGTCCTTCACCAGGAAGCTGAAGTCCGTGTAGGTCTTCACGTACTCGTGATGGATTTTGTCATTGCTGAGCAGGTAGTTGATGACGCCGCCGAGGAAAGCGATGTCCGTGCCGGAGCGGATCGGCGCATAGAAATCCGATACCGCGGCCGAGCGCGTGAAGCGCGGATCGACGACGATCAGCTTTGCCTTGCGGTGCGCCTTCGCCTCGGTCACCCACTTGAATCCGCAGGGGTGCGCTTCGGCGGCGTTGCCGCCCATGATCAGAACCAGGTCGGTGTTCTTGATGTCAACCCAATGGTTGGTCATCGCACCGCGGCCGAACGTCGGGGCAAGACTTGCCACCGTCGGACCGTGTCAGACACGCGCCTGGTTGTCGAATGCGAGCATCCCCAGGCTACGCGCGATCTTCTGCGTCAGGTAGCCGGTTTCGTTGCTGGAAGCGGAGGCGGCGAGCATGCCGGTGGAAATCCAGCGGTTGACCGTTTCGCCCTTGTCGTTCTTCGCGATGAAGTTCTTGTCGCGGTCGTCCTTCATCAGCTTGGCGATGCGGCTGAAGGCGTCGTCCCAGGAAATGGGCGTCCACTCCTTGCTGCCGGGCGCCCGATATTCGGGCCGCTTGAGCCGGTTCGGGCTGTGCACGAAATCGAGCAGGCCGGCGCCTTTCGGGCAGAGCGTGCCGCGGTTCACCGGGTGGTCCGGATCGCCTTCGATGTGCATGATCTCGCTGTGAGCATTCTTGGCCTGGTCGCCCAGGCTGGAGATCAGGATGCCGCAGCCGACCGAGCAATAGGGACAGGTGTTGCGGGTTTCGGTGGTGCGCGCGAGCTTGAACTCCCGTACTTCCGCCAGGGCCTCGCCGGGCGCGAATCCCAGCGCAACGAGGCTGGAGCTGCCGACCCCCGCTGCGCATATCTTGAAAAACTGTCTCCGGGTCACTTGCATCTCGGTCCTCCATTCTCGTGAATTCAGGCACGCATGGAAAAACTATAGAAACAAAACATTCCCTTACAAATATTATTTATCGATCACCGCCATAAAAAACGTTCCAGCGATGGGCAGGAACCCGCCTGTCATGCGTCTGACGACAACATGCGCCCCTGATTTCTGGATATTCGGCCCCGTTTCGCGGCGAAATAGCAGCCCGATCCGATTGCAGAACGGCGGCAAAGCGCTAGCGTCCGTCCTCGCCGCTGTCGCTGAAATCGCCCAGCGGCCGTTTGAACGTGTAGTCCGCCGGCCGGAGGATCAGTTGCCGTGCCGACGTTTCCACGCTGCCACTCGGGATGGTGAAAGGCAGCGCCACCACGGTCAGCACCGTCCCCACCACCGTGGCTGCCAGTCCCAGCGGCCGCATGACCACCGCGTCCACCACCATGTCGGTAGTCTTGTCGCCGCTGACGGTGTCGTTCTGCTGGGCAGGCGCGGAGACGGGCATCAAGCCGAGGGTTGCAGCCAGCAGCACGGAGGCCAGTCCGTTACGCAGGGCGGCGCTCATGCCTTGCCCTGCGGCAAGCCCACACCTGCCGATACCAGATAATCGCGCACATGCCGCAACTCCTGTTTGCTGCAGGTATTGCTGTTGTGCGGGCGATGCAGGAAACCCTCCACACCGTTCAGCACGACCCGGAAGCTTGCGCCATGATGCGGCTCCACGTTGGCCCCCAGGTGCGCCAGCATCGCTTCCACTTCGCGCCAATGGACATTGCCGCTGACAGGTCCTTCGAAAATCGCCCGAAGCAAATTTTCGTGCTTGTGACTCATGAACAAAGACTCGGGACATTCAACACTCCTCCAGCATAGAACCGCCAACGCCTGACGTGAAGGGAAAATGGCGCCGGGCGCACGTCAAGGCATGCGCAGGAACGCATCCATCGCCGCCGGCGCCAGCGGCCGGCTGAACAGGTAGCCTTGCACTTCGCTGCAGCCGGCCTCGCGCAGGAACGCCAGTTGCTCCGCCGTTTCCACGCCTTCGGCGATGATGCCCAGCCGCAGACTGCGCGCCAGCTGGATGATGGCGCTGACGATGGCGGCATCGTCCGGATCGGTGTGGATGTCGCGCACGAAGGACTGGTCGATCTTGAGCCGGTCGACAGCAAAACGCTTGAGATAGCTGAGCGAGGAATAGCCTGTGCCGAAGTCGTCGATCGCCAGCCGAATGCCCAGGGCTTTCAGCTGCCGAACCGTGTCCAGGGTGTTCTCCACATCCTGCAGCAGGATGGATTCAGTCAGCTCCAGTTCCAGCAGGTGCGGCGGCAGCCCGCTGCGCGCCAGCGCGCCCGCCACGGTCTCGATCAGGCCGGCACGACGAAACTGCAGGGCAGACAGGTTGACCGACATGATGATATCGGGCAATCCCGCTTGCCGCCACGTCTGTGCCTGGCGGCAGGATTGTTCGATCACCCAGGCGCCGATGGGCACGATCAGGCCACTGTCTTCCGCCACCGGGATGAAACGGGCCGGCGATATGTCGCCCAGTTCCGGGTTGTTCCAGCGCAGCAGCGCCTCCACGCCGGTCACCTTGCCGCTGTCGGCATCCAACTGCGGCTGGTAATGCAACTGCAGTTCAGCCCGGTAGAGCGCCTGATGCAGACGGTTCTGCAGCATCAGATGCTCGCGGGCCTGCCGGTTCATGCGGTCGTCGAAGAAGCGGTAGGTGTTGCGGCCCGCGTCCTTGGCGTTGTACATGGCCGTATCGGCCTTCTGCAGCAGGCTGTCGAAATCGCTGCCGTCCTGCGGATACATGGCGATGCCGATACTGCAGGATGCGTTCATCGCGTGGCCGTTGATCTCCACCGGCTCGGCCAGCAGCCTGAGGATGTCTGCCGCGACGCGCTCCACCGTTTCCATGTCCGGAATCTCGTTGAGCAGCAGGATGAATTCGTCGCCGCCCTGGCGGCTGATGGTGTCGCTGTCACGCGTGCTGTGCGTCAGCCGCTTGACGGCTTCCAGCAGGAGCTGGTCGCCTGCAACATGCCCCAGGGTGTCGTTCACGCGTTTGAAGTTGTCGAGGTCGAGGAACAGCATCGCCACCAGTTTCTGCGACCGTTGCGCCCTGGCCAGCGCCTGCTCGAAACGGTCGCGCAGCAGCACGCGGTTGGGCAGGCCGGTAAGGACATCATGATGGGCGAGAAATTCGATGCGCGCCTCCGCCTGCCTGCGCTCGGTGATGTCCTGGCAGGCGCCATACAGGCGGTTTCCGGCCTGGTCATCTGCCGCCTCCATGGCCAGCGTATACGCCCGGATGTAGTGGACGGCGCCGTCCTTCGCGAGGATGCGCAACTCGCATTCGCTACGCTGGCCCGGCGCGAGATAGGCAATATTGCGATCGAATTCGGCGAAATCATCCGGGTGAACGAGATGGCGCCAGCAGCCTTTCGCCATGATCTCATCCAGCGAATAGCCGAAGACCTGATCTGCCGAAGTCGTCGCCCAGTCGATGATCAGGTCCCCGTCCGCCGTCTGCATGCAGGAGTACAGCAGGTCGGTCGACACGCTGGAAATCAGGCGGTAGCGCTCTTCGCTCTCGCGCAGCGCCTGCTCCATCCGCTTGCGTTCGCTGATGTCGATGAAGTTGACCACTGCCCCTACCAGCTGGCCGTTGTGGTACATGGGATGGGACCAGTATTCGACCGGGAAGCTGGTGCCATCCTTGCGCCAGTGCACTTCGCTGTCCACATGGGTGGGCTTGCCCTCCAGGGTGGAACTGCGGATGTGGCACTGCTCCTTCGGATAGGGGCGGCCGTCCGGATAGCTGTGGTGGATCAGGGCATGGATACTCTTGCCGAGGACCTCCGCCTGCGTGTAGCCCAGCATGTCGAGACACGCCGGATTCACGAACGTGCAGATGCCCTGGCTGTCGACCCCGAAAATCGCCTCGGGGGATGCGTCCAGCAGCAGGCGAAAACGCTCTTCGCTCTCGCGCAGCGCGGCCAGGGCTGCACGATGGCCCATGACCACGCCGAGGTCGGCAGCCAGCTTCTCCAGCAGGATCACCTTTTCCGGACCGAACGCATGGGGCTCTTCGCTATACACCGTCAGGGCGCCGATGATCCGTCCATACGCCCGCAACGGCGTCGCGGCCGACGATCGATAACCATGGAGGAGCGCACGTTCCCGCCACGGCGCAAACTGTTGATTGGTCTCGGTGTCGTCGTTGATCGCCGTGATGCCCAGGCGTATGGCGGTCCCGGTGGGTCCCTGGCCCTGGGGGGAGTCGTCGCAGCGGATTTCCACCTTGGACAGATACGTATTCTCGAAACCCGCCTCTGCCACCGAATCGACCGTGACGCCGTCCTCGTTCACCAGGCCGACCCAGGCCATGCGGAACAGATCGTCCCGCACCAGTTCCTGACAGATGCGTGCCATCAGTTCGTGCTCGGGCCGCTCCGCCACCAGCATTTCGTTCACTGCCGCGATGATCTGCAGCAACAGGTTGCGCTGCCGCATGGCCAGCGCCTCGCGCCGCAGCTCGGTCACCTCGCGCAGGCTGCCCACCATGCGCAGCGGGTTGCCCTCGGCGTCGCGTTCCACGACCTCGCCACGGTTATGCAGCCAGATCGAGGTGCCGTCGGCGTGCCGGATGCGATGTTCGCGATCGAATACCGCATTGCCATCGAGACAGGCCCGTATCGCCGACATCACGCCGGCCCGATCCTGCTCCTGCAGGCATGCAATGGCCTCCTGCCAGGTATGCTCGGTCTGCTGCACGTCCAGGCCCATCAGGCGCGCCCACTGCGGATTGTGTCGTACCCGTCCGCTCCGCAAATTCCAGTCCCACACGCCTTCGCCGAGGAGCGCCAAGGCATAGGCCTGTTCGCTGCCATCGGGAAGCGGTTTGCCGGCCTTGCCCGCCTTCCTCTCGGCAGCGGGATCACGCCCCTCCGCCAGCAATGCCCGGGCGGCACAGCGGCGGCGTCTTGCCTCGCCCAGCGTCACCTCCGGGTATACCCCCAGGGCCAGGGTCTTGCGTTTGCCCCCAAAGCGATAATCCAGCCGCCAGTAGCGCGAGCCATCCGGATTCAGCAGCAGATACATGCCGCCGCCGTCTGCCAGCTTGAGCGGCTTGGCCGTCGGATGTGTCTGACGGATACGGCGGTCGGTAAGAGGCGTGGCAATACGGGCCATGACAAAAGCAAAATGATTTTCGTAATGTCATCATCATACCGACAGATGCCGTCAGGTATACCGTCAAAAATATTCATGATAAACAGTACGAATTACAGCATTTTCATACGGGCATGCCGCTTTGCCATATCGACTGATTCAATCGCGTCATCCACCCATTCGTTCGTTTTCCATATTGGATTTCTCGATTTTTTCCACTTGGCCTGACGACCTCACCAACGAAGGCAAGCCAATCGACGCGGCCGTCCGAATCCACAACGGCCCCGCAGATCCAGTCATCGCGGCGTGGATATCGAAGTAACGGCAGCAATCGCGGCGGGCCGCGACCGATAAAAGCAGGAACGACTCGGCCCCACCGGGTGTTCCCCAGTGCCGCAACATTTCATCTGCGCGTTGAAGGTCCGCCACCGGCTGCGTATCTGTTGCGCCCCGATCCGCGCAGAGATCTGCCACACCACCGAATACCGCGCGCTCCATACCGATCTGGCGCGCGATTCGACCCGACACACGTAAACATTCGCGCCTTTCAACTTAAAATCCCTCTGGACGCCTGCGCTTCGGCGCGCTCACCCACCGCATCGCACCCCCACATGAACGACCTCATACAGCGCCTCGACCTCTCCTTCCTCGCCGCTTCCTGGATTCACCAGGTGATGACGCTCATCGTCGCCATCACCCTGCTCAACGTCGGCGCCTATTACCTGCTGCGCCGCATCGAAAAGATCGCCGCGCGCACCGCAACCGTCTGGGACGATGCTCTGATCAAGGCCACGCGCAAACCTCTCACGCTCATCCTGTGGGTGATCGGCACGACTTATGCCATCCAGATCGTGCACCAGCATCTCGGCACGCCGGTCTTCGATTTCGTTCTGCCTGCCCGCAACACCCTCATCATCGTCGCGCTGGCCTGGTTCCTGATGCGACTGATCAGCCAGGCCTCGCGCAATCTCCTCGTCCGCAGCGTCGAAACGGGGCACGGCGTGGACGCCACCACGGTCGACGCGCTTTCCAAGCTGGGGCGGGTCTCGATCATCGTCGTGGCCACGCTGGTCATCCTGCAGAATCTCGGATTCAGCGTGTCCGGCGTGTTGGCGTTCGGCGGCATCGGCGGCATTGCCGTCGGCTTCGCTGCCAAGGACATGCTGGCCAACTTCTTCGGCGGCCTCACCATCTACCTGGACCGGCCGTTCACAGTGGGCGAATGGATCCGCTCGCCCGACCACCAGATCGAGGGCACAGTGGAATACATCGGCTGGCGCCACACCCGTGTGCGCGCCTTCAACAAGAACCCGATCTATGTGCCCAACGCGCTGTTCACCACCATCGTGGTGGAAAACCCGACCCGCATGACCAACCGGCGCATCAAGGAGACCATCGGCATCCGCTATGCCGACCTCGACAAGATGGCCCCCATCGTCGCCGACGTGAAGACCATGCTGCAGAATCACCCCGAGATCGACACCGGTGCCACGCTGATCGTCAACTTCAACCAGTTTGCCGCGTCGTCGCTGGATTTCTTCATCTACACCTTCACCAAAACCGTCGAGTGGGTGCACTACCACGAGGTCAAGCAGGACGTGCTGTTGAAAATCGCCGACATCATCCGGAAGCATGGTGCGGAGATCGCCTTCCCCACCCGCACCGTGCATCTCGAATCGGCCGCCGAAGAAGCCGCGGCCGACTAGCGGCACGCGTCGCTCGCGGCGGCTTTTCCGGGCGGCGAAAGCCATGTGATCGCCTGCAGCCCAGTCCAGCCGCGGAGGCAGTTCGTCCGCCTTGCCAAGACGTGCCCCGCTCCTCATACTGGCTTGACGAATTGGTCTTTTGGTCAGTCTCCTCCTGCCCCCAGCGGGCACTCTGTCGGCTTTCCTCATTGGCATCATTACCGCGCGCCCGGGCGCGGCTGCCGCAGTTCCACTGCGATCTTTCGCCTATCCACCCATGCCAGCGCACGGCTTCCTCGTGCCTTGGTCATCATGAGGAATCACGCCATGGCAAAAGAAGAACTTGTAGAAATGGAAGGCGTCGTCAACGAAGTCCTCCCGCAAACCCGCTTCCGCGTCACGCTGGACAACGGCTTTGAAATCACCGCCTACGCCTCCGGCAAAATGCGCAAGCACCGCATCCGCATCCTGGCCGGCGACAAGGTCACCATCGAAATGTCGCCCTACGACCTCACCAAGGGCCGCATCAATTTCCGCCACAAGGATAGCCACGTCCAGGCGCCACGGCCGACCGCGCCCAGAAAATTCAACTGATGCAAGGGCTGGCGGGCATGCACGAAACCGATTCGCCTACTGCTCCCGTGCGCGAAGCCGCCAAGCCGCATCCTCTCGGTGTCTGCAAGGCCTGCGGCGCCATCACCTACCGCAAGGAATCCGTCGGCCAGCGCTGCATCCGCATCCGGCGCGGGACGCGCTGCAGCGGCATCGTCGCCGTCGCCACGCGGGACGCCTGCTGGAAACAATGCGCGAGCTGCAGCGGCACCGGAAAACGCGACAACACACCCTGCACCTATTGCCGCGGCATCGGCTGGAACCTGGCCAAACCCTGGAGCCTGTAAGTCCCAGCGGCCTGACGCCGGGTGGCGCGACCGCATGACATAATGTTCCGGCCTTCCACGCCGTAAACCCACTTAACCATGCATGGAAGTCGGGCCATCACTGCGTCCGTCACGAACCCCTATCCGATGCGCTCCATCACCCGCCGTATTTTCCTCTGCCTGTTGGCAGGTCTCAGTGTTCCCGTCCTGGCCCAGGATCTGCCGCCCCTCTCCCATGCGGTAACGGGGAGCGACACCGACTACACCATCAAGCAAGGCGATTCCCTGACCGCCATCGGCGCCCGCTTCGGCCTGGCGCCCAAACTGCTGGCCCGGCAGAACGGCCTGCCCGTCAACGCCAGGCTCCACCCCGGCCAGCAGCTGCACGTCCATCATCCCCACATCGTCCCGGCGACGCTCGACGACGGCATCCTCGTCAACTTGCCGCAAAGCATGCTGTTCAACTTCAGCCAGGGCACGCTGGTTTCCGCCTATCCCGTCGGCCTGGGCAAGCCCAGCTGGCCCACCCCGCAGGGCGAATTCAGGATCGTCAATCGGCAGGCGAACAAGCCCTGGCTGGTGCCCAAATCGATCCAGGAGGAAATGCGCCGCGAAGGGAAAATCGTGCAGGAGGAAGTGCCCCCCGGCCCCGACAACCCCCTGGGCAAACACTGGCTCGGCTTGAATCTGTGGGGCTACGGCATCCACGGCACCATCGCGCCGGCGAGCGTCTACCATTTCCAGAGCCATGGCTGCATTCGTCTGCATCCCGATGATATTGCGGAACTTTTCGACCAGGTGCGGATCGGAACGCAGGGACGTCTCATTTACCAGCCGGTTTTGCTGGCGGTGATCGAAGACGGCCGCATCCTGCTCGAAGTCCATCGGGACATCTACAAGAAGGGAATCGATCCCGCGCGAACCGTGCGCGATCTGGCTGCAGCCAACGGCTTGAGCCAGGCCATCGATTGGCCTAAAGTGGACGCCGTAATCGCCGCTCAGGATGGATTGGCCGAGGAAGTAGGCCATCTGCCAAGCAACGGATTGAAAGGACAACCATGAAGCACGTCAGCCGACGCAAATTTCTCAAACTGGGCCTGCTGGCCGCCGCGATGCCGCTGCCGGCCTCCGCCAGCGCATGGCTGGCTGCGCCCGAGCGCCGACTGAGCTTCCACAACCTGCACACCGGCGAGAACCTCGACCTGCCCTACTGGGTGCAGGGCGACTACGTTCCGGACGCGCTCGCCGAAATCAATCACGTCCTGCGCGACTACCGCACCGACCAGGTCGCCGCCATCGACACCCGCTTGCTGGACCTGCTCGACCGCGTCAAGGCCCAACTCGGTACGTCCAAGCCCTTCCAGGTCATTTCCGGCTATCGTTCTCCCGCCACCAACCACATGCTGTCGGAACGTTCCTCCGGCGTCGCCAAACACAGCCTGCACATGGAAGGCAAAGCCATCGACATCCGCATTCCCGGCGTGGCGCTGGCCGACCTGCGCAAAACCGGGCTCGCGCTGCAAGGCGGCGGCGTCGGCTACTATCCGGCTTCCGACTTCGTGCATCTGGACGTCGGACGCGTACGGACCTGGGGCGGCTAGACCGCACAACGCCTTTCCGGCCGCAATCGTTCGACGTAGGGCCGGCGAATTGAAGACCGCTTCATGGGCACCGACGCGTGCCCGACGACATTTTCCTGCACCAGGGTGAAACCCCGTCCCGATCCGACCGGTCGAACCAGTCCCACTTGCATGCCAAGGAGGACTGTCATGACCCCCTCTCGGGACCCACGTCCGGCGGCCTATCTCATCATTCTGCTCGGACTCGGGCTGGCCGCCGCCGCCGCCCTCGTTCCCTTCTACAACGTCGCCTATCTGCTCGAACCCGGCATCCTGCTGGCCGTGCTGATGCCCTTCCTGCTCTATGGCCTGTTCATCGAAAGCCTGCGCGGTTCCTGGCTGCTCGCCACCGGTCTGCTGCTGCTCGCAGCCAATCTGGTGCTGGTCGCATTCGAACGCTACCTCCGTTACGACAGCTACGCAGACGATTTGATCTACTGGGTGCCGACACTGGCAGCGGTGGTCGTGCTGCCGATCGCCTATCGGCTGGGCCGACGCGCCGACGAAGCCGATCCATCCGGCACGCCCTCACCCGGCTAGGGGCCGCACCGTTTGTATTCGGGCCATGCGCGACTATATTGAGTTGGCAACCGGCTGAAGCCATCTACCCGGATCACCCGCTTTCCCTGCAACCCAAACGACTCAGGACGCCATGTACGGCCCATACAATCACAGTTGGATGTTCGATGGCGGATTCGGCCTGCTGTTCGGTGGCGTGTGGATGCTCCTGATGTGGGGAATTCCCCTTCTCCTCGTCATCGCCCTGCTGAAATACCTGTTTTTCAGGCCGCACGACAAGCGCAGCCCCGACATCCGGCCAGAGCAGAAAACGCCCCTCGACATTCTCAAGGAAAGCTACGCGCGCGGCGACCTCAGCCGCGACGAGTACCTGCAGAAACGCGACGACCTCCTGGAAAAATAGGCAGCACGCACGAATGTCCGCCCCCTTCCTCGCCCCCTCTCTTGAAAGGAGATTGCCATGAACATCACACGACCCAGCCAGCTTGCCGCCTTCGGACTTGCCGCCCTCTTGAGTGGAACCGCCCCGGCCCTTCTGGCGGCCGATCCGCCTCCTCCCCCGCAATATGGGCCCGGCATGATGAACGGTTATGGCGGCTATGGAATGGGCCCCGGCATGATGGGTGGCTATGGCGGCTATGGCATGGGTCCCGGCATGATGGGCGGTGGCTATGGCGGATATGGCATGGGCCCCGGGATGATGGGCGGTTATGGCGGCTACGGAATGGGTCCCGGCATGATGGGTGGGGGCATGATGGGACCGTATTGGGGTAGCGGGCTCGACCTGACCCCGGACCAGCAAGCCAAGATCAACAAGATCCAGGACGAGACCCGCAAGGCGCACTGGGCGCTGATGGGCGAGATGATGAACCAGCAGGCCAAGCTGCGCGACCTGAACCTGGCGCCGAAGCGGGACAATGCCGCAATCGACGCGGCCTACAAGGAATTCGGCAAGCTCCAGCAACAAATGTACGATTCCGCGGTGGCGGCGCACAAACGCATGGAGGCCGTCCTCACCAAGGAACAGCAGGAAAAGCTGCGCGATTATTGGCGCAAGGGCTGGACACCCAACCCCGAAAAATGAGCAGGCCGGCCGACTCCCGCCGCACCGATCACCAGGGAATCTCGGTGCCGTTGTAGCGGAAGAAACGCCCGTTCAGCGCCATCTGGAAATTGTCCACCAGGGCGCGCATGCCGCGCACGCTCTGTGCCGGGGTGAGCATCGCATCCGGGCCACCCATGCGGGTGCCCACCCAGCCCGGATGCAGCAGCAGGACGCCGATGCCCTGTTGCGCCAACGCATGCGACAGTCCCTTCATGGCGGCATTCAACGCCGCCTTGCTGGAACGGTAGGCATAGTTCCCCGGCGCGCCGATCTCGGTGATGGAGCCCATATGGCTGCTGATCGCCACCACCAGTTTCTTCTCGCTGCGGGCCAGATGGCCGGCGAAGGCCTCGCTCACCCGCACCGCCCCCAGGGTGTTGACGGCGAACGTGCGCAGCCAGACGTCATAGTCGATGCCGCCGAACGCATCCATGAACTTGTCCAGATACACGCCCGCATTGTTGAGCAGCACGTCGATGCGGGCGCCCTCCAGGTCGAGCTGCAGCGTGCGCAGCTGCTCGCCGTCGGTCACGTCGAGCCGATGCACGCTGAGGCGCGGATGCCGGCCGGCCAGGGCCTTGAGTTCGTCGGCCGCCTCGGGATGGCGGCACGTGGCGATCACCTGCCAGCCAGCCTCGGCGTACTGCCGCGCCCATTCCAGTCCGAGGCCGCGGTTGGCGCCGGTGATCAGTATGCCGGGGAGCGTGTTCATCGGAAGATTCTCCAGACCTGTCCTCTTTTGTATAGACGGCAACTGCCCCGTACGGGCGCTTTCCTTTGTCCCTTGCATCGGCTTTACTGGAACGATACGGTCCGGAAGAAAGCGACTCTGCCATGAAGGAAATCCTGCCCGGCGTATTTCACTGGAAGACCTTCCACGAAGGCATCCAGGCCTACGTCCATTCCTATTACACCAACGCCACCGACCCGCCCGTGCTGATCGATCCGCGCGTGCCGGCGCAAGGCATCGAATGGTTCGCGGCGCACGGCGCGCCGCAGCACGTCTACCTGACCAACCGCCATCACTATCGCCACAGCGACCGCTTCGCCGAACGCTACGGCGCGCAGATCTGGTGCCACAAGGACGGCCTGCACGAATTCACCCACGGCGAAAAAGTGCGCGGCTTCAGCCACGGCAAGACCCTGCCAGGCGGCGTGCTCGCTCTCAAGGTCGCGGCGCTGTGTCCCGAGGAAACCGCGCTCCATCTGCCCTTGCACGGCGGCATCCTGAGCCTCGGCGACGCCATCGTGCGCGAACGGGGCCGGCTCGGTTTCGTGCCGGACGCCTACATGGGCGACGACCCCGAAGGCGTCAAGCGTGGCCTGCGCAAGGCCTTCCTCAAGCACCTGCGCGAACGCGAGTTCGACCACCTGTTGTTCGCCCACGGTGCACCCTGGATCGGCGGCGCCCGAGCAGGCTTGCACGCATTCCTCGACAGGCTCGAGCGGTAGCGGACTCGCACAGATATCCAAAAAAACAGGGGCCAGGCATGACCTGGCCCCTGTTGCGATGCGCGACCCGCTTACATGCCGCCGAGGTCGTCGATGGCATCGACCACGATGCTGGTGCCGATCGCGATCATCAGGATATCGCCGGCCACCCGCACATACTTATGGCCGACAGGCGGCACGCCGAGGCTCACCACGACCCGCGGGGGCAGATCGTAGACCACCACGTCGCGCGGCAACGGCCGGCCGAGCTGCCATTTCCTGGCCTGGCCGGGCGGCATGCAGCCGTTGTGCTTCTTCGCGAGTCCCGGCGGGCAATGCCCGCGCTTGAAACTGTCCGCGTAATACTCGCGCACGACTTCACGCTGGCGGTCGCCGAAATGCACGCTCACCCGGACGTCGCCGCGCGATTCCCTGCGGTCGTCGTCATGACCGCCCTTCGCGGCCTTGTCCGGCTTGCCATGACCGGCCCAGTCCGGTTTGTCGGCCAGGCCCGGGCCGGCAGCGAAAAAGCAGGTCACGAACAGGGCAAGGGCAATGTGCTTTGATAAGGAAACGCGCATGGAAACTCCAGTCGTCAGGGAAAGGGACTGCGTGCCCAATCTCGTTCGGACACCCAGCGAGAAGATACCCGAATTCCCCCCATCATTCGACCCGCCTGCGGCGGACTCTGGCGCCCGCGCTTACGGCTTACGTCCGGGCTCGGCGCAGCGGATAATTGCCGCGTTGGTCTTCAGCTTCAGGCAGCGGCGCATGTCGCGTCCCTGCCGCCGCATCGGTTTGTTCGGCGCCATCTGCGCCGGCGCCTGGACCGTGGCCGGCGCTTCAGCCGTGTCGGCCGGTGCAGCCGCAGCAGCCGGCATGGCGTCCTGCGCCAGGGCAAGATTGGCCGCGCACAGCAGCGGCAGCGTCATCCATCCGATTGTCCTTTTCATAACGACCTCCTCTCATGATTCGTGAACCCGCAGGCACCCGCGCCTACGCCAAACCGGGAATCCCACCAGGATGATCGTCGGCCACTTCGCCCGTCACCGCATCGCCCACCCGAATCGTGCCGCCAACCAGGATACGGGCATTCACCCCGCCATGGCCGCGCATCGCGTTGTAGCCGCCCGGTCCCAGCACCGCCTCCATACGCGAACAGGGATCGCAATGCCCCGTCACTTCCAGCACCACCCCGGCGCCAATGCGCAGCACCAACGGCCGGTCGCGAAACAGCGCATGCGCCGCCAGCAGGTTCAGGCCCGACACCACCAGATTGCGTCGCAGCCACGCCGCCTCGATCTGCGTCCACCCGGTCAGTGCCGCGATCACCGGCAGATGCTCCGCCTGGATCAGCGTCACCTGCCTTTTGCCGCCCGCCACCCGGCTGCGCGACGGTTGCGCGTAGTGGTCGCCCTCGACCCCGCAGGCGGCGATCGCTTGTACGGCATCGACCGCAACCACTTCGCCCCGACGCTCGGGCCGAATATAAATCGCCTCGATCCGGCCCGGACGGGCAAAGCAGGTCGTCAGGTCGCGCAGGCCGGCGGCGTCCGGGACGACCGCCGGTCGATCCGGTCCCGGACTCATGCCAGCAGCCGCTGGAGCCACCACGCCAGCCCGCCCACCACGCTCAGGCAAATCAGGCAGGCCAGCAGGATCTTGACGAATCGAGGCATGGGCAAGGTCGCGTGATTCGCTATTTATCGCTGCCGGCCGGATACCCCACCGTTTGCGCAAGCGTGATGCGCTGATGCGGGCCCAGCCCCAGGGCAGCGCCCAGCGCCGCGCGATCGAGCTGGCCGCGCACCACTCCGGCGAGGCCGGCCGACGCGCAATAGAGATACACATTCTGGGCAATGAAACCGGCATCGGTTGCGCTATAGAACGCCGCTTCTTCCGCGCTGGCCTCGCCCGTCCGGTCGAGGTCCGCCACGTACACCAGGTTCAGCGGCGCAGTCGCCACGAAATCCTGCACACCCGCCAGCGGCCGGAGATCGCCGGCCACCATCCGGGACAAGACATGCGTCGGCGGATCGTAGCGATACGCGCCCTCTGAGGTGATCACGAGCACATCGGTCTCGCGCCAATCGCGTGCCGACGGCGCCGTGCGCTGCCCCGTGCCCGCCCGGTTCACGCCGTTCGCCGCCCACAGCAGGTTCGACAGCACCTGCAACGGCAACGCCCTGCCATCGAACTCCCGCGCCGACTGCCGCGCCTTCAATGCCTGCATCAAGGGTATGCCGCCCACCTTTTCGGGCGGGGGCAGCCTGATCGCGCCGGTTTCCGGTACCTGTCCCGCTTCCATCGTGCTCATCGTCCCCACCTCGTCGTGATTGCGTCCTTGCTGTATGGCGCTTATTCCACTCTAGACCGTTTATGCCGTTCGACCTGCCGAAACAGCAAGGCGTCCGGACGCCTCATGTCCGCATGACGGCGAGGCCTTCCCATTCATCGATTGGGATCGGCCTGCAAAACAGGAATCCCTGGTAGGCCCGGCACTCGTTCTGCAGCAGGAAATCCCGCTGGGCCTGGGTTTCCACTCCTTCCGCAATCACCTGCAAACCCAGCGACCGGCTCATGGCCATGATCGCCCGTACGATGGCCACATCGTTCTCGTCCTCAGGCACATCACGGACGAAGGATTGATCGATCTTCACCTGATCGAGCGGCAGGCGCTTGAGATAGGACAAGGACGAGTAGCCGGTACCGAAATCGTCCAGACAGAAACTCACGCCCAGCGCATTCAACTGTCGCATCTGGCTGACCACGATGTCGACGTTGTCGAGCACCACGCTCTCCGTCAGTTCAAGCTTGAGCCGGGACGGATCGATGCCGCTCGCAGCCAGGCTGCGCTGTACCGTGGCGACGAAGTCGGACTGATGGAACTGGCGCGCACTGACATTGACCGCCATCTGCAGGAACCGTGTACGCGGATCGCGTTCCCAGTTCTTGATCTGGGCGCAGGCCGTGTCCAGGACCCACTGCCCGATGGACAGGATGAGCCCGGTCTCCTCGGCCAGCGGGATGAATTCGGCCGGTGGGACCATCTCGCGCCCGGACGGAAACCAGCGCAGCAGGGCCTCGGCACCGATCAGTTCGCCGTCCTGGTTGACCTGCGGCTGGTAGTAGAGCTGGAATTCGTCCCGCTCCAGCGCCTGGCGCAACGCCGCCTCCGTCTCCATGCGCGAATCGATGGCCGCCTGCATGGCCGGATTGAAGAATCGCGCCGTATTGCGGCCCGCTCCCTTGGCCTGGTAGAGCGCCACGTCGGCCTGCTTCAGCAGCATGTCGACCGACGCGCTCTGCCCCTGGAACAGGGTCAGGCCGATGCTCGTCGTGCCCAGATATCGTGCTTCGTTGATACCCATGGTATAGGGCTGGTTGAGTTCGAAGCGCACCTTCTCGGCGATGATTTCCGCCTGGTTGGCCGCGTATAGCGCATCCTGGCCCAGGCCTTCCAGCACCACCACGAATTCGTCGCCGCCCAGGCGGCACACGATATCCTCCTGGCGCATGTGGATGATCAGCCGCTGGGCCACTTCGACCAGCAGGCGGTCGCCGACATCGTGGCCCCGCGTGTCGTTCAAGGTCTTGAACTGATCCAGGTCCAGGATCAGCAACGCGCCGAATTCGCCGCTGCGATGGCTGGCGCTCAGTGCCTGGGCCAGCCGGTCCATCAGCAGCCGCCGGTTGGGCAGCCGGGTGAGCGCGTCGAAATAGGCCAGGTTACGGATCTGCTCCTCCACCCCCTTGCGCTCGGTGATGTCGCGCACCAGCCCCAGGACATAGGCTTCCCCGGCGTATTCGAAATAGTTGGCATTGATTTCCACCGGAAACGAACGGCCGTCGGCAGCCGTGTGGCGGCTTTCGAAGGTCATCGTTCTGTGCGCCTTGAGCTGTCCCCAGAAAGCCTGCCACTGTTCCGGTTGCGTCACGTCGCCATCGACATCGATCACCCGCAATGCCAGCAGAGCCTCGCGCGTCTTGCCGAGCGCCCTGCACGCTTCGTCGTTCACATAGTGGAAGCAACCCTGCTCGTCGGCCAGATAGGCCGCTTCCTTCACGTGGTTCAGGGCGAAATCCACCAGGGCCAGTTGCTGGTTCGCGCGCTCGCGCTCGGTGATGTCGCGGGCGATACCGAGCACACCGAGTACGTTTCCATGCCGATCGCGCAACGGTGTCTTCACCGTTTCGAGCAGGGCCCGGCATCCATCGGCGGCGAAAGTCACCCATTCCTCGTTGCGGACCGGTTGTCCAGCCGTCATCGCTTCGCGGTCCTTCTGCTGGAAAAAACGCGCCAGAGCGGGGTCCACGAAATCGAAATCGGTCTTGCCCACGATGTCCGACTCGCGCGCACCGTACAGGCGTTCGAATGCGGCGTTGCACATCCGGAAGCGGCCCTCCGCATCTTTGAGCCACACGAGATCGGGAACCGTCCCCAGAATCAGGTTCTTTTGCTGTTCGCTTTCTTCCAGGTTGCGGGTGACGGTTTTCAGCAGATCGTGCTCCCGCAGCAGCGTGCTTTGCCTGAACATCGCCAGCATGACGACGATGAACGCATTGACGTCGACGACATTACTGACGGTTCGGGGCACGCCCAGATGCGGGTCGGCCAGCTTGACCGCCACGCCGGACAGCACCACGGCCGCCAGCGGCAACAGGCGCAGGAAGCCTTCATACCAACGCTCCAGCGTGGTGTTGTGGGAAGGCTCGACCTTCCAGTACAACATCGCCAGCCCCATGCCCATTATTGAAAAGGAGAACAGGCTGTTGAACCAGGCGCCGTCGAGGGTCGCACCATCCAGCGCCATCAGGTTCCAGACCATCCAGCAGATCCCCGTGGCGGCGAGGGAAACCAGGAACAGCCCGTAGCTCCAGGACAATTTCAAACGCAAGGTCGGGATCGCAATCAGGCCAATGCATGCGGCGCTAAACAGGCTGACCGGATAGGCCACCAGCACGCTCATGGCCAGCCACGTCGTATCCCCGCGCTTGGGCAGATACAGCACCAACACCAACGTCAGGGCCGCAATGGCCAGCATTGCGCCATCCAGCACCAGGGTCTTGCGCTGGACGCGGCTGGCCATGCGGAATGCCTCAAACAGCACCCCTACTCCCACACAGGGCCCCAGCCACAAATAGAACAAATCGGACGGCGACGGAAACCCCCAATAGCCGACAGCCGCCTGCAGGTCCCAGATCATCTGGCCGGCCGCGTATCCCGTCAGCCCAACCGCAATCCATCGCACGCCCCGGGCGCTTCCCGCACGAACCCTGTGCAACGCGATCCAGGCCAATATCGCTGCCGTGACCGTACCTGCCGTCCAGTGAAGATTGTCGAAGAAACGTACCCACTGCACATCCTGGGCAAAGCGGATGCCCAGAACGCCGGCCAGCAGGCCGCTCAAGCCGGCGAACAACACAAGGCGGACAGGCGGCTGCCCGCCCCGGTTACCCCAATTCATCGCTGGAACCTCCGCCCGAGGCGGTCGCTTCCTCACCACCCATGTTCATCCGCATCGTAATTCCCCGCAGTGTCTTTTTTCTTGTCCCTGTGGAGACGTCCTGCCTCTATCCGGCTATCGCGTCGCACAGCCGGACACAAGATTACCGGACAAACCATTCCATGAGCATGGTAATTGTGAATCTCCCCGGGCGGGCAGGGATGCGGGCCGGCAAGACCGGCAATCGGATGGGGGACCCCGGCGCCCCGCTGGAACCGGGAGATCAGAGCGGCCGCGAGCCCCGGCAATCCGGATAGCGGATACAGCCCCAGAACACCTGGCCCGCGCGGCTGCCCCGCTTGGCCTTGCGCTTCACCATCCGGCTCTGGCATTCGGGGCAGAACGGCGCGCCGTTCGTCGTGATGCTGAGCGGGTCCCGGAAGAACCGGGGCGGCGCGGTCACGCCACTGATCAGCGCGTGCAGTGCCTTGCCGTCCATCAGCTCGATGTTCTTGCCCTTGGCAAACGCCAGGGCCTCGTCGGTGAACACGCCCGAGGTCACCACGAAGCCGCCTGCCGCGCCTCGGGCCGCCATCACCCCGTAGAGTTCGCGCACGATGCTCACGCCCACGCGGATTGCCCGCCACTGTTTGCATTGCACCAGGAAAAGCTCGCCGCCCTTCTTCAGGATCAGGTCGACCCCGCCATCGGGACCATCGCCGCCCGTCGCCGTCACCGAATAGCCCTTGCGCCGAAACGCCTCGCCCACCAGCGCCTCGAACTTCTTCCAGCTCATGTCGTTCAGCGCGGCGTGATCCGGACTCGCGGCCACCGTCTGGTGCAAGGTGCGGCGCGTGTAGCGGCCATAGGCGGACAGCCCCGCCCCCGCCAGGAACACGGCGGGCAGCAGATACTGGCCCACGCCGGCCAGCGTCCTGAATACAGTCTGGTTGACGAAATCGCCCATCTTTCCGGGCGGGACGACCGCCGTCACTTCGCGGATCGCAAGGCTGTGCAATCCGACATACGTCACCAACGCGAGCGCCACGCCCCCCCACCAGGGGAGCTTGCCGGTGATCTCGATCAGGTCTTCAACGGGGCTTTGTTTGCGACGCGCCATGATTTTTATTAGGTGTGTAACGGACCCTGGATCCCTACAGCGCGAATCCGCCGACTGTATTCCTGGCCCGGAAACGCATCCGGACCGAGCGATTTTTATTGTGTCGTGCGAGAGATTACCAGCGCTTATTCAAGCCTGGTATACCGGACGTGGTGGCTACGGCGTGAACGACGACAGACCGCCTTCCCCGTTCGCGCCATGGATCGCGATCACAAGCCATGCCCGTTGCGGATCACGCCGACCGCAATGCCTTCGATGACCAGTTCCTGGCGCGTGAGGTCGACGACGATCGGCTCGAAATCGGGATTTTCCGGCAGCAGCCGCACCGTGTTGCCCCGCTTCTGGAAGCGCTTCACCGTGACCTCGTCGCCGATCCGCGCCACCACGACCTGCCCCGCCTTGGGCTCGGTGTCGCGATGCACCGCGAGCAGGTCGCCGTCCAGGATGCCGGCATCCTTCATGCTCATGCCGCGCACCTTGAGCAGGTAGTCTGCGCGCGGAGTGAACATCGCGGCATCGAACTGGTAATGCCGCTCGATGTTTTCCTGCGCCAGGATCGGGCTGCCCGCCGCCACTTGGCCCACGAGCGGCACCCCGCCATCGCCCTTCAACCGGATGCCGCGCGACGTTCCCGGCACCAGATCCAGCACGCCTTTCTTCGCCAGCCCCTTGAGATGCTGCTCGGCCGCGTTCGGCGAGCTGAAACCGAAGTGCTGCGCGATCTCGGCACGCGTCGGCGGCAGGCCGGTGGTCTCCATCCACTCACGAATCAGGTTCAGGATTTCTTCCTGGCGACGGGTCAGGTCTCGCATGGGGCTTCCTCCAAATACTGTATGCATGTACAGTATAGTTACTGTATGCTTGTACAGTATAAAGACTGAACCCGTAAAACGCCAATACGCGGGCCGCACCCGCGCAGGCAAGCAGGAGAACCCTCATGATGAAACTCGGAAAGATCAGCTCCCTCGCCTTCAGCCACATGAAGCGGCGCGGGATTTCCATCGACGCCCTGAACGACCTGCTCGCCAACGGACAGGTCGAAAAACAGTTCGACGGCGCGCAGGTCATTTACCTGGACAGCCCCACCCCCGGCCCGTCCTGGGCCGGCCGCCCGACGCCCCGGCTGTATGCGGTGGTGGATGCGGCGGGCGAGGTGCTGACGGTGGAGAAGCGGGTGCGAATACGGGCATGAGCCGATCGCCTAATGAAGCGGAAGATGGTCAATTCGCCGGCACCGCGCTATATTCTGGCTAGACTAGCCAGAATAAGCAGGAGTTCATCATGAACAGCGAATGGCAATTGCAGGAAGCGAAAAACAACCTGAGCCAGCTCATCAAGGATGCCGCAAGCGGCAACGCCCAGGTCGTCACCGTTCACGGCAAGCCGACGGCTGTGGTGGTGTCAGCGGAAGCCTACGCAAAGCTCACCCGCCCGCGTCGGGGCAAGCTCTCCGCCGCGCTGTTGCAGCCCGACCTCGCAGGCAAGGACCTGGACTTCACTCGCAGCCCGGACACCGGTCGCAACGTCGAGCTATGAGCTGGCTGCTGGACACCTGCGCCCTCTCCGAATACATCAGGAAATCGCCCGCGCCGCAGGTCATCGCCTGGCTGGACGAGTAGGACGAAACCAGCCTCCATCTCAGCGTCATCACCCTGGGCGAAATCGAGAAGGGCATCCTCAAGCTGCGCACCACCGACCCTCGCCGCAGCCAGAAACTCACCGCATGGCTGGGCAAGGTGGAGCAGCGCTTCGCCGGCCGCATCCTGCCCCTCGACGCCGCAGCCTTGCACGGCTGGGCGCAACTCGCCGCCCAGTCCGAACTGGCTAGGCGCCCCCTGCCGGTGATGGATGGCCTGATCATGGCCACCGCCCAGTGCCACGGCCTCACCGTAGTCACGCGCAACGTACAGGATTTCAGCCTGCTTCCGCAGGTATTCAATCCCTGGGCCCTGTAAGCGGCGCATCGATATTTACCCTCGCTTGTTATTCCGGGGGTGGGACCAGGACGCCCCCGCTTGTTGACTCCACCCTATCCACCCGGATTTGATGCGCAGGCAGGTACTATTACACTTCTGCCTCGCAGCGGGCCCGCGTCGCGTCGCCCCAGTACCGATGAACCGACCGTTCCACCAACGTCATTCCCGCTCCATGTCGTCCCCCGACTTCACGCCCGCCACGCCGGCCCTGCAGGATTGCATCGCGCGTTATTCCGGCGCGATTCCCACCCTGGCCGAACTCGGCAAGCGTCTTGCCGCCACCCGTGACGCCGATGCGCTGATCGACCTCTACGAACAGAGCTATCCCTTGCTGGAAAAAGCCATGTGGGCCGACGGCGCGGACTTCCACCCGCTGCTGGCGAGCTACCAGGCCCTGTTCCGCGAACAGGAGGCGCTGATCCGGCGGCGCGGCCAGCATGGCCATACCGACGATCGCCACCGCTTCATCCTCAGCATCCCGGTGGCGGATCGCCCGTCGCACCTGCGCGCCTGCCTGGAGAGCATCTACCAGGTGTGCACGCTGTTCGACTACGGCGGCCACACGTCCGGCCGATGGGACAGGATCCAGGTCGTCGTCAGCGAGGACAGCCGCGACGAAGCCAACGTCCGCCGCCATATCGAGCTGGTCGAGGCATACCGGCGGAAAGGCCTGCAGGTCGTTCACTTCGGCCTCACCGAACAGTACGACCTGCTGCACGCCCTGCCGCCGTCCACGCGCGAACGGCTGGGCACGCTGCTCACCACCCAGCCGCGCGACCGGTTCTGGCTCAAGGGCCAGGCCGCCAACCGCAACCTCAGCTACCTCAAGTGCCTGCAGCTCACCGCAGACAGGCGCAACACGCTCTACTACCTGATCGACAGCGACCAGTCGCTGTGCGTGAACCGGCAGACCGCCGCCGGCGAAGAGACGGTCTTCGCGCTGAACTACTTCCACGCCATCGACAAGATCTTTCGCACCACCGACACGCTCATGCTCACCGGCAAGATGGTGGGCGACCCGCCCGTGTCGCCGGCGGTGATGGCCGCGAATTTCCTCGATGACGTGATCGCCTTCTTCACCCGCCTGGCCACCCTGCCCGCCGACCAGGCCTGCCAGTTTCACGACCTGCCCGCGCAGCCGGTGGGCGACGCCGCCTATCACGACATGGCGAAGCTGTTCGGCTTCGACAACCAGCCGGCGACCTTTCCCTATGCCTGCCGCCTCGCCGGCGCGCACGACCACAGCGCGTGCCTCGCGGACTTTGCCCGGCGGCTCAACGCCTTCTTCTTCGGCGAGCACCTCACGCGCAAGACCGGGTTTGCCTACGGCAGCGGCTTCGCGCAGCTTGCGCCTGCGCGCACGGTCTATCCCGGCAACTACATCGTCAACTACGCCGGGCTGAAATACGTCATCCCCTTCGGCCACCTGCGCCTGCGCATGTCCGGCCCCACCGCCGGACGGCTCATCGCCGCCGAAATCGGGCAACGCTTCGCCTCCTTCAACATGCCCAACCTGCACCGCCGCACCACCGAGGCGGGCCCGGGAGACGACTTCCGCCCCGGCGTGGAACTGGGCGAGGCCAGCGTGGACGTCTCCAACGAATTCGAGCGCCAGTTCTTCGGCGACCTGATGCTGTTTTCCACCGAGGCGCTGGTCAGGCAGGCCGACGTGACCCGGCCCTTCGCCCAGGACGCGATCGACGCCGTCGTCGCGCAGAAGGAAACCGAACTGCTCGCGCTTTACCAGCAGAAACACGACGCCATCGCCGCGCGCAACCGGCAGCTGGACGACCTCGTTTTCCACGCCGGCCATTGGTGGCTGCAGGCTGCCGAGCATGCGCCCGCCCTCGCCCAGGCGCTGCGGCAGGTGCGTGCCTTCATCGACAACATCGACCGCAATTTTGGCGAGCAGGCGCTGGCCTGGCGCCAGATCCAGTCCGCCGCGCATCGCGCCGAACGCAAGCGGCAGATCGTCGAGGCCCTGATGGCCTACCGCGCCGAGCGGGGGGCTTGGGACAGCCTGTTCTGATTCGACAGGCCTGTTCTAAGAGAGGTTGAAGGACACCCTGACATGCCTGAACGTGGTTCGACAGGCCTGTCCTGAGCTGCGTCGAAGGGCTCACCACGAACGATTGCTACGGTCAGCACCTACACTCAGCACACCAACGAACTCTCCAAGGCGCCCCCACCCAGCCCGTTCGTCCTGAGCTTGTCGAAGGACTGTCCGGCGTTTCCTTATCATTTCCCGAGGCAGACGGAATCCGCCGCCCTCGAAACAATCCGCGCCCGGCATTCCCGGTAGGCCGCCTGCGCCAGGCTCAGCACCTCCTCGGGAATCACGACATCCGAATAATCCGTTCGGGTCCGGTCGATGCTCCCGCTCCGCACCCGCGCCGACGTGTCCCCCCGGCGCGGCTTACCCGTCTGGCTGAACACCTCATACCGTTCGCTCAGGGGCGAATCCAGCGCGAGCCAGCCCGTCAGCCGGGGCAACAGTTTCCCCGGCGCGCGTTGCAGCAATTCCGCGTCGAAATAGAAATAAGGCCAAGCGCTCGTCTGGCAGAAGACGTCCAGCGCCCGCACCCGATCGACGTAGTAGCGCGCCGCCTCCACCGGCGAGGCATACAGGTCCGGGTCCGGCTTCTGCCGGAACAGGTGCACGATGCTCCTGATCGTGTGCGCCGGCTCCGCCAGCGCGATCAACACCTTGAGTTCGGCCACGCCCAGCCGCCCGGGCGTCAGCACATAGTCGTTGTGCAACAGCTTGTCGAACAGGTAGCGGCTCCCCGGCTTCGGCACCTCGTCCTGCCGGAACGCCTCCAGCTGCCTGTCCAGCGCGGCGGCATCCTCATAGCTGAGATGCATTTCGTAATAGCCGTTGATCTGCGGATGCGAGCCGAGGATGTGCCCCGCCAGACTGGTGTAGGCGCGCATGTGGCTCAGCAGGAAAATTCGGGCGTAGGGGTCACGCGAAGCGCTCATCGTTTCAATTCGTTGTGGTCGGCCGGGAAGGTAGATGTCACTTTCCGGGACTGATACTTGGACACGCTGCTGTTCCATCAGCGCTTTTGCCTGCGCCTTTGTCTTCTTGGATGCATCAAGCCATGCAGCCTTCGATCCGCATGGAGGTTTCAACGGCCTTGATGACTTTCTTGTTGATAATGGCTGTGGTCTTCACGCTTCCCCCAAGAATTGATCCGCCGCTTGAACTGCTTAACTGTAGCTCGCCTCGTCCTAATCGACCCGCTCATCCCCCGAACTTCCCGAGCCGGTCTAGGATATTTAGTCCAGCAAGGATTTCGCCTAATCCGAGCATATTGCCGTCACCAACGTCAATTCAGAAGTAACTGCGTTTGATGAGTCGTGCGAGGCAAGCGGCCACGGGGAATAAGACCATTCTGGCGCAGCCAGCCTAGCCATTTACGCAGAAGGACAGGTGTAAATCGCCCCTTCTTCTCGTGCCAGTTCTCTCGCACTTCGCGAACGATTTCATCGTCACTTGGCTCATGGCCGTCGATCAGAAAATCATTCCAAGCTGCAAACAGGGTGGCGATGATCTCCGCCTCTTCCGTCGTCCTGTCCGAGAACAAGGCGAGCAGCCGGTCGAATTCCTTGCGCTGGTCGGCGGTAAATGCACGTTCTGCTTGTGCGGACTGTTCCGCAAGCGCCCGGCCGGGCCGGTATTCGATCTTTTTCTTGCCACCGGCAGTCGTACTATCGACGACCTTGAACCATGCTTCCCGCTCGCCCTGTTCTTCAAAGCGATAAAACCAGGAATCGAACGGGCCGGCAGCCTCACGCATAGGCTTGAGTCCAAGCTCCAGGCCCACATGCGCCTGCGCCAGATAAAGCACTTTCATCGCGGCGGTTCGGCCGAAGTAGCGCTTGCCTTGCATCTTGCTGATGGCGTAGCAGCCGACTGCAGCGCGGTAACTGGCAAGGTCGATGATCTCGACGGTCGGATTCAGCAACTCATGAATGACGGCATCGAGCAGTGTGGTGCTCTTTGCCTTGGCTTCGGAAAGTTGAGTTTCCAACCAGTCCACCAAAGCCATGAGTAGATCGACCTTGGCGACGATGCGGCGTTGTTCGGCTAGGGGTGGAACCGGGACAGGAATGTACTTACACTTCGTCACCGATATGTTGTCCTGCCCTGCAGTTCCGATGAGTTGGATATTCTGAAGAAACGACCCCTCTTTCAGGAACGTGTAAAGGTATGGCGAAAACTCTGAGAATATCGGACGGAAGAATGAAATAGCTTGGTTACAGTTCCACTCGGAAAAGCTATCAGGAACAATTGCAACCTTCCCCAGCGGAGGGCCGACAATGTTCATGATCACATCGCCGGGAAGCAGCCTTGAACGCTTCATCTTCTCTTCGTGATGACTCACGGCGATGAATTGACGCTTGTGGTCAAAATCCACGGTCTGATTGCGAATGTTGTAAACCTTCAGATACGGGATGCCTTCAGACGCATGGAAAACGCTTTGGTCTGGCGTTGATCCCGAGGAAATGGGTCGACAAAGATCGCCCGCGCGAAGCCAAGTCCAGCTGTCAGGAATCGGAAACACTTCTTCGTCCGAAATCGGATCCAAAGGTGCTTCCGGTTTGATTTCCTTGGTCTGAACCAGACGACGTTTTTCCGTTGCAACGCGAGCGATAAGTTCTGTCGCCAATTCATCGTTTGGGTCTTGCGGAACGAGCTTGCCCTGCACCGCGAGGGTGAGGATGGTTTTGCGGAGGTCGGCGGGGGTGATGGGGTAGGACTTGTGAAAAAGACAGTCGAGGTTGGCCGGGGTAGGGGCCTCGGCGAAGCGGGAAAGCGACGCGCGGGCGAGCGCGGCGTGGCAAGTGTCGCGTTCCTGCTGCTGCGCCTCCAGCCGATCACACAAGGCCATCAACTCATCCATCTTTGCCACGATCCGCCTTTGCTCGGCGCTCGGGGGAACCGGAATGTAGCCGCTATAGAATTTTTCGTCATTGATTGCCGGATAAGCCATGCCTTTCATACCGTCTTGAACGTAAGCGGTGAACGGTGCACTCCTAAGCCAGTGGAAGAGAAACCGGTTATTGATCCCCAAGAAGGGATGCAGAATCCCGAAAGCCGTACTGGCAATGGGTTCGTGCTCAAAATCATGCTCGACGATGGCGATGTTCAGCAGATACGGACGAACTGTCGAGTAAATGACTGTGCCCTTCGCCACCTGTTTTCTTGCTCGTGACGGCGCTTCATTCGGCTCCAAGGTCTCGACGCGTTCACTGACACGACCCTTATCCGAATCAATGCTACCTACATCGATATAAGTAAAACGGCGATCTGGCACCTTCTGACCTAGTTCGTAACCCACATCTGAAAGTCGTGCCCATCGCCAGGCCGCCGGAATATCAAATGGCTGCTCATCTATTAAGACAGGTGCAGATTTCCGGGCTTTGATCTTGCGTGCGGCAACAAGCGCTGCTCTTTCAGCACGTATTTCTTGCATGAGATCGCTGGCAGAACCCTCGCGCTCGCGTTGCTCGACCAACTTGCCAGTTACAGCCAACTGCAACACCAACTCGCGCATCTTCGCCACTGCATTCGGCGCATCCGCAAACAGCTCGAATTTCTCGAAAAACGTCTCCAGCTTCATGCGTCGGTTCCGGCGCGGCTGCTCAGGGCGTGGTGCAGTTCATTTTTCAGTGCGGCGCGGGTTTCCGCGATCTGCGCCAGCAGCTTCTCATATTCCGGCAGCAGGTGATCGACGTCGCCGGGACCTTCGTCGCTGCGGTGCGGGTTCTTCAGGTCCAGGTTGTAGTTGCCGGCCTTGATGGTCTCGATAGGCACGCGCCAGGCCTGTTCGTTTTCCACCCGGCCGGCGAAGCCCTTCGATTCATCGCCCCACCAGGCGCGCTCCGGCTCGAATTCCTCGATGCGGATCGGTTTGCCCTTGTTGTAGGACTTGGCGCCGGCCGGATAGGGGTGCTCGTAGTACCAGACCTCGGTGGTGGGCTGGCCCTTGGTGAAGAACAGCAGGTTGGTGCGGATGCCGGTGTAGGGGTTGAACACGCCGTTGGGCAGCCGCACGATGGTGTGCAGGTTGCACTCGGTGAGCAGGGCTTCCTTGATGCGGGTTTTGACGCCTTCGCCGAACAGCGTGCCGTCGGGCAGCACCAGGCCGGCGCGGCCGCCCGGCTTGAGCAGTTTCATGATCAGCACGAGGAACAGGTCGGCGGTTTCGCGCGTACGGAACTCGGACGGGAAGTTGGCCTCGATGCCGTCTTCCTCCATGCCACCAAAGGGCGGGTTGGTGACGATGACATCCACGCGTTCCTTGGGCGACCAGTCGCGCAACGGCCGGGCCAGGGTGTTGTCGTGGCGCACGTTGGACGGCACGTCGATGCCGTGCAGCAGCAGGTTGGTCATGCACAGCACGTGCGGCAGGTGCTTTTTCTCGATGCCGTGGAAGCAGTCCTGGATGAACTGCTCGTCGGCCTCGGTTTTGGCCTGTTTGCGCAGATGTTCGATAGCACAGGTGAGGAAGCCGCCGGTGCCGCAGGCGGGATCGAGAATGGTTTCGCGCTTTTTCAGGCTGGGGTTCACCTGCTCGACGATGAACTGGGTGACGGCGCGCGGGGTGTAGAACTCGCCCGCGTTGCCGGCGGACTGCAGGTCCTTGAGAATCTTTTCGTAGATGTCGCCGAACATGTGGCGGTCATCGGACGCATTGAAGTCGATGCCGTTGATTTTGTTGATCACCTGCCGCATCAGGGTGCCGTTCTTCATGTAGTTGTTGGCATCGTCGAACGCGGTGCGCACCAGCACGGCAATCTTGTCGGCGCCGCCGGGCAGCGTCTTCAGCTTGGGCAGCAGCGTATCGTTGACAAAGGCGAGCAAGGGTTCGCCGGTGATGCCCTCCTCGTCCGCGGCCCAGTTGCACCAGCGCAGGTGCTGGGGCAGCGGCGACTTGTAGTGATCGCGCAGGAGTTCCAGTTCCTTTTCGCGGTCGTCGAAAATCTTCAGGAAAAACATCCAGCCGAGTTGCTCCAGGCGCTGGGCGTCGCCGTAGGTGCCGGCGTCCTTGCGCATGATGTCCTGAATGGATTTGACGATGTTTGAAACGTTGGGCATGGCTTATCTGGTTTTCTTGCTAGGGGCTGGCAACAACTGTGCGGCGTTGCCAGCAGTGAGAACATGCATCTGCCGGATGGCGATGGCGTTGAGTTTGGTGAGGCGTTCGCCCTGGGGCAAGGCCATGTGAATGAATTCGGCGTTCATGGCTTCGATGTTGGCGAGGACGAGCAACTGCTCGATGCTGGCGTATTCGCGCATGTTGCCTTCGAGCTTGGGGTTGGCATCGCGCCACTGTTTGGCGGTCTGGCCGAACAGCGCCACGTTGAGCAGATCGGCCTCGGTGGCGTAGGTGATGGCGGCCTGGGCCGGGGTCACGGCGGCGGGAATGAGGTTGGCCTTGATGGCATCGGTGTGGATGCGGTAGTTGAGCTTGGACAGGGTGCGGTTGAGGTTCCAGGACAGCGAAAGGCGGCGGTTCTCGTCGTCCTTCAGGCGCTGGAATTCCTTGATCAAGTAGATCTTGAATTCGGGGCTGATCCACATGCCGAATTCAAAGGCGATGTCCTTGTGGGCGTAGGTGCCGCCGTATCGTCCCGTGCTGGCCTTCAAGCCGATGGCCCCGGTTTTCTCCGTCCACTCCTTTACGCTGAGCTTGTAGCTGTTGAGGCCCGCCTGGCTTTTAATTATGGCGAATTCGCCGTAATTAAAAACGGGGTTGTGGACCGACTCCCAAATGCCGAGGAATTCGACGGTGTTGCGGTTTCTGAGCCAGTCGGAAATGAAAAAGTCCCCGTCCTTGGCTTTGAGCATGTCGGTCAGGGAAATGAAATCCCCTTCCTGACTGCTGAGAACGGTCACGTCCGTTCCCCGGACGTCGATGGTGGTTTTCTTGGGCTTGGTCATGGTCAGGCCGCCTTCCAGTAAAGCTCGGTTTCCAGTTCCCGTATCGCGGCAAGATAGCGCTGCTTGCCGCCGAAGAGCTTGACGATTTCGACCGGTGTGCCGAAGGCTGTCAGCGGGTCGACCTTGAGGATGTCGAGCGACTCGACGCTCTTGATGCCGCCGTCGGCGTATTTCTCCAACAGCGCATCGAGCACGGCGCGGGTCCGGTCGCCGTATTTGGCAAAGACATGGCGTTTTTTAACCTGTGCGGCCCGCTCGCGCCGGGTCAGGGGCGGCTGATCGAAGGCGACGTGGCAGACGAGGTCGAAGGCGTCGTAGTCGCGGCCGACCTGTTCGGCGAGTTCATCGAGAAAAACGCCGTGGGTGGCCAGCTCGTCGATGATGGCCTGCTTGCGGTCGGCATCGTTCCAGGCGTTGAGGAAGGCTTTGAGCGAGGCGTAGGCCTTGCGTACCGTGTTGCGGGTGTAATCCTTGAGCGATTCGGTAATGAGCTTGCCCTGCTCGTCCAGGTACTGGACGCGCTCGGTGGCGACGCGGACTTCGACGTCGTCGACGTAGTATTTTCTGGGGGGTTCGCCCGTGACGGGCGGTTCGATGGGATCGGCGGGCTCGTAGATCACCTCGCCCGTCTCGTCTTCGGTGCCCGGTACTTCGTCAGGCGGGACCGGCGGCTCGCCGGGGCCGGGTTCGTAAATCTGCACCGGCTCGCCATCGAAGGCCGGGTCCGCGAACAACGCGGTGGCCCGCTTGAAATCCATGATGGTGAAGAAGAACTTGTTGTAATCCTCGTTGATGCGCGTGCCGCGGCCGATGATCTGCTTGAACTCGGTCATGGAGTTGATGCGCTTGTCGAGCACGATGAGATGGCAGGTCTGGGCGTCGACACCGGTGGACATCAGTTGCGAGGTGGTGGCGATGACCGGAAAGGTGGATTCGGGGTCGATGAAGTTGTCGAGCTGGGCCTTGCCTTCATCGTTGTCGCCAGTGATGCGCATGACGTAGCGCTTGTTGGCGGCGGCGAGGTCGGCATTGGCGTTGACCAGGGCCTGACGCATGCGCTCGGCGTGATCGATGTTCTCGCAGAAGACGATGGTCTTGGCGAAGCGGTCGGTGGCCTTGAGAAATTCGGTGACCTTGGCGGCGACGACCTGGGTACGTTTTTCCAGGATCAGGTTACGGTCAAAGTCGGTTTCGTTGTATTCGCGGTCTTCGATTTCACGGCCGTACTTGTCGATTTTTCCCTTCTCCGGCCGCCAGCCGTCCAGGTCCTTGTCGAGGCCGATGCGCACCACTTTATAGGGCGCGAGAAAGCCGTCGGAGATGCCCTGCCGAAGGGAATAGGTGTAGATCGGGTCGCCGAAATAATGGATGTTGGAGACTTCCTTCGTCTCTTTTGGCGTGGCGGTGAGGCCAATCTGGGTGGCCGATGAGAAATACGTCAGCACATCGTGCCAGGCCGCGTCCTCTGCCGCGCTGCCCCGGTGACACTCGTCGACGATGATGAGGTCGAAGAAGTCGGGCGAGAACTGCTTGTAGATGTTGCGCTCTTCCTCGGTCCCGGTAACGGCCTGGTACAGAGACAGATAAATCTCGAAGGACTTGTCGACCGAGCGGTTGGTGATTTTGGTCATCGCCTGCCCAAAGGGTTTGAAGTCGTTGGTCTTGGTCTGGTCAGCCAGGATGTTGCGATCGACGAGGAAGAGGATGCGTTTTTTGGCGCCCGATTTCCAGAGTCGCCAGATGATCTGGAAAGCGGTGTAGGTCTTACCGGTTCCGGTCGCCATAACCAGCAGGAGCCGATCCTCGCCACGCGCAATGGCATCGACCGTGCGGTTGATGGCGTTGAGCTGGTAGTAGCGCGGCATCTTGCCGGAACCGTCGTCGTAGTAATCCTGGATGGCGATGGTTTCCTGTTCGAGGCTGTAGCCTTTGGCCTGACGGTAACGTGCCCAAAGTTCCTCAGGCGTGGGGAACTGATCGAGCGGGATTTCGCGTTCGACGACGCCGTTGGCACCTGTACGGTCGTGCTCCAGAAAGGCGTCGCCATTGCAGCTATAGGCAAACGGCACATCGAGAATCTCGGCGTATTCCAGTGCCTGCTGCATCCCGGCGCCAACGCTGTGATTGTTGTCCTTTGCCTCGACTACCGCGATGGGAATGTTCGGCTTGTAATACAGGAGGTAGTCGGCCTTTTTGGCTTCGCCGCGCTTCACTGTTTTGCCGCGAACGATAACGCGGCCCTTGGTGAAGTAGATTTCCTCACGAAGCTGAGTCATCACGTCCCATTTCTCACCGTTGTCGCCGACGATGGCGGGCGTGATGAATTTGGTGCGGATGTCTGTTTCGGTGAGGTCTTTTTTATTCATGTGGCCAACCTATCAGGCATGCGACGTGGCAGCGGCGGTCGCAGACGTGCCAGCCGGCCACCTCCAGCAGCCTGTCGATATTCCCCCTCGCTTGTTGTTCCGGCTGTGGAGCCAAGACACCCCCTGTGTTTGTTATGAGGGGGATTTTCGCATAGCTCGGTGGTTAATCGCGTTACCGATGGCTGGATCAACCCAACGGACCCGGCGGCTGCCATATCCCATCCCAAGCCGCCTGCGCCGACATCCTCACCCGCTCCGGCAGCGTCATCTTCCGCTGGTAGCTCACCTGCAGCACCCTGCCCCGCTGGCAGGCGCGGCGGATGACGTCGTCGCTGGTGGCGAGTTCGTCGACCAGGCCCAGCTCCAGCGCCTGGCTGCCAAGCCAGGCTTCGCCGGTGCCGACCTTGTCCATGTCGAGCTGGCGGCGCTCGTGCACGAAGTCGCGGAAGCGCGCGTGGATTGCCTCCAGTTCCTCGCGCAGTTTGGCGCGGCCAGCTTCGGTGTTTTCGCCGAACACGGTGACGGTGCGCTTGTATTGGCCGGCGGTGAACTGTTCCCAGTCGATGTCGCGCGCCTGCAGCCAGCGGTGGAAGTTGGGAATCTGCGCGACGACGCCGATGGAGCCGACCAGCGCAAATGGCGAGGCGACGATCTTGTCGGCAGCGGCGGCCATGAGGTAGCCGCCGCTGGCGGCGACGCTGTCGACCATGGCGGTGAGCGGCAGTTTGGCGTCGCGCAGCCGCAGCAGCTGGGCGGCGGCGAGGCCGTAGCGGTTGACCATGCCGCCGGGGCTTTCCAGCCGCAGCAGCACGGCGTCGCCGGGCTGGGCCACCTGCAGGATGGCGCTGATTTCCTCGCGCAGCGCCGCCACGGCCGAGGCGCGGATGTCGCCCTTGAAGTCGATGAGGTAGGTACAGGGCCCGGCTTCGGCCTGCTGCCGCCGCGCCTTGCGTTCGGCCTTGCGCTGCTTGAGCAGCGTCTTGTGCGCCTTCTTCGGCAGGCGCAGGGCGTCGAGGGCGTCGCCGGCGGCTTCGAGCTGGCGGTTGACGTCGCTCACCTCGACATGGCCGGCATGCCTGGCCTTGCGGCGCGACAGCAGGACCAGCCCGGCGGCGATGGCGAGGATCACCCCCACAACGGTGACGGCTTCGGCGAGAAACAGGGCGTAGTGCGAGGCGAAACTGTTCATCTTGAGAGGCCCCCCCGGCGGGAATGGGAGGCGGCCGGGATGAGGCTGGGCGGGATGTTCATGGGGGGCTGCTCGTTCGTGCGTTGTCGGGAAAAATCAGTGTAGCAATGGAATTGCACGAAAGCGCATCGATAGACTACGCGCTGGCTGGTCTGCTGAGAGGGCGGGACATTCTCTTGCATGGGATTGGCGGACGCTTCGCCTTTCCGGCGATTGTTCGACTGGAGCAGCGCAAGGTCGTTTTGGCTGCTCGCAATGACGGGACACCAGCAGCGTTCGCGACGCCAAACCCTTTCCGTTTCCCCCGGCTTCGCCAACCTGCTCTAATACCGAAAAATCAATAAAGGAACACCGGGAGCGGAGCCGGCTATCTGCACAAGGGGGAAGCATGGATACGAATACGGATACGCCCGGCGACGCGTTTTCCAGGGTGTTGCGCGACGAGATCGCGCAGTTGCGGCCGCAGGCGAACGATCCGCAGCAAAGCGCCGAGGCGTGCGCGGATCGGGCGCAGCTGGTGGGGCTGGCCTTTTCCGGCGGGGGAATCCGCAGCGCGACGTTTTGCCTGGGGGTGATCCAGGCGCTGGCGCGGCTGCGGCTGTTGCGCGCGTTCGACTATCTGTCGACGGTGTCGGGTGGCGGCTATATCGGGGCCTGGCTGTCGACGCTGATTTTTCGCAGCCGTAAGCCGGGGCAGTCGGTGGCGGATGCACTGGCGGCGGTGGAGCTCGAACTGGCCGGCGAATCGCGGCCCTGGTGCGCGGCGGGCACGATCGCGTCGGATTGCCCGCCGGAGCATCCGTCGCTGCGCTTTCTGCGCCGCTACAGCAATTACCTCACGCCCAGGCTGGGGCTGTTCTCGGGCGATTCGCTGGCGGCGATCTCGACCTATCTGCGCAATCTGCTGCTGAACCAATTGGTCCTGGTGGCCTTCTTCGGCGCGGTGTTGACACTGCCGTATGGATTGCTGAACGGGAGCCGCTGGCTGGCCAATCCGCTGGGGTTCGCGCTGGCCACGCCGCTGGCCGACACCGGGCTGCCCGTGCTGTTCGGGATGGCGATCGGGCCGCTGCTGGTGGCGATCGGCGCCTGCGCGATGAGCCTGATGCGCTTCAACAAGGGCGACCGGTTCAATTCGACCGGGCCGGGCTTCATCATCGGCCTGATCGTGGTGCCGTCGCTGGTCTCGGCGTGGCTGTTCGCGCTGGCGCTGCAGGCGCATGCCCCGGCCGCCGACTATTCGCTGCAGGACTGGGTGAAGTGGACGATGCTGGGGTATCTGGCGCCCTGGCTGGTGGTGTTCTGGGTCAAGAGCGGCGGCAGCAATATCGCGCTGACCGCGCTGAACAAGCTGATGGCGCTGTGGGCGGCGCGCAACGATTCCGCGCGTCTGCGCGAGGCACTGGAGGATCTGTTCGAGTGGGGCGCGGGGCTGGCCCGTTTCGCCTGGCAGTTGCCGTGGACGCTGCTGGCGGGCGCGCTGGGCGGGGTGCTGTTCTACAGCCTGCGCCGGGGCGCTGCGGATCTGCCCGAGGTGGGCGGCGTGGCCTATGCGACCACGTTCGGCACGCCGCTGGTGCTGCTGAGCTTTTCGACGGTGGTAACGCTGCACATCGGGATGATGAAGCGGCTGTACACGGACCAGAATCGCGAATGGTGGGCGCGCCTGGGCGGCTTCATCCTGCTGGCGGCGCTGGCCTGGCTGGGCCTGTTTGCAGTCACGCTGTATGCCGCGCCACTGGTGAAATGGCTGGCGGGGCTGGCGCTGGCGGGCGGCCTAGCCTGGGCGGCCACCAGCATCGGCGGGGTGTTGCTGGGCAAGAGTTCGCTCACCGGAAGCCGCAGCAAGTCCGGCAACGGCAAGGCCGTGTTGAACAAGATCGTAGTGGCCGCGCCGTATGTGTTCATTGTCGGTCTGGCGATCGGACTGTCGAGCGTGCTGAACGCGGTGCTGGCCAGCCCCGAGCGGCTGTGCGACGCCTGCGTGCCGATCGCGGCGGCAGGGCCGTTCGGACCCATCCTGCATGCGTCGCTGCTCAATCTCGGCCGGGTGGACATGGGCAATGTGCTGTGGGTGGGCGGCGTCTGCGCGGCGGTGTTCGGCCTGCTGGGCTGGCGGATCGACATCAACCTGTTCTCGCTCAACGGCTTCTACCGCAACCGCCTGACGCGCTGTTATCTGGGCGCCACACGCGTGGGGCAAACGCTGCCGACCAAGATCGTGCGCAAGCCCCATCCGTTCACCGGCTTCGATCCCGGCGACGACCTGCCGCTGTCAGTGCTGGGCAACCAGCGGCCCTTCCCCATCGTGAATGCGGCGATGAACCTGAACGGCGGCGAGGACCTGGCCTGGCAGACGCGCCGGGCCGCCGCCTTCGCCTTCACGCCCTTCCACACCGGGTTCGAGTTCTGGGATTCGGAAGGCGACCGCATCGGCGCCTATCGCCTCACCGAGGAATACGCGGCCAACCAGTTTTCCTTTTTCAATCCGCCCGGCGGCATCCTGCTGGGCAATGTGATCGCCACCTCGGGCGCGGCGGCCAATCCCAACATGGGTTACCACACGTCGGCGGCGCTGTCGGCGCTGCTGAGCGTGTTCAACGTCCGCCTGGGACGCTGGTGCGGCAATCCGCGCCATCCCAAGGCCTGGCGCAAGGCGAGTCCGCGTTTCGGTGGCCAGGCGCTGCTCAAGGAAGTGTTCGGCATGCTGGACAGCTGCGCCAGTTTCCTCAACGTGTCGGACGGCGGACACTTCGAAAACCTGGGCATCTACGAACTGGTGCGCCGGCGCTGCCACGTCGTGGTGGCGGTGGACGCCGGCTGCGACCCGGACTACCAGTTCGAGGACCTGGCCAACGCCATCCGCAAATGCTCAGCGGATTTCGGGGTGGGAATCGAGATCGACCTGGCGGCGCTGCGGCCGCCCAAGGGCAAGCGCAAGCACTGCCCGGCGCATTTCGCGGTCGGCTGCATCCGCTATCCGAACGGCGCGCAGCCGGGCATCCTGATCTACATCAAGGCTTCGCAGAGCGGCGACGAATCAAGCGACGTGCGCGAATATGCCGACTGCCACCGCAGCTTTCCCCACGAGTCGACGAGCGACCAGTTCTTCGACGAGAACCAGTTCGAGAGCTACCGCAAGCTGGGCCGGCATGTCGGGCTCAAGGTCTTCGCGCCGCTGTTCTCGCCCCTGATCAACACCTCGGCCCACGACATGACGCCGGAACAGATTCGCGACGCGCTGCCCGAGCGGCTGCCCGACCATCCGGACCTGCAGGCGCGTCAGCGCATGTAGGCGTAGCCTTCCTGCTGCAGCCGGACGATCTCGGCGTCGCCCATCGGCACCATGGAGACGAAGCCGTGGATGTCCTTGGGCTTGAAGCCCTGGCTCTGGGCGGCGAGCTTGCACATCCTGAATTCGATGATGCCGCCCACGGAGAGGCTTTGCGCGCGATCCATCAGCGCCTTGTATTTGGCGTAGTTCTTGATCGCGAAGAACGGGATGACGTTGCCGTGCAGGACGATGACGATCTTGTTGTCGAAGGGATCGGCGCCGTTGAGCACGCTCAGGTAGCTGGTGCGGTCGAGTACGCTGGTCAGCCCTTCCACCGAGCCGGTGGTGGTATCGAAGACGACCTTTTGTTTTTCATAGTGGATGTCCAGATCCTTGGCGCTGCCCCAGGGGGCATTGCTGTCGGCGAGGACAGGCAGGCTGAAGGCGAGTGCGGCGATGACGAGGATGCGTTTGAGCATGAGGGTCTCCGGGTGGGATGAGGATGGGTGCCTGCAAGCTTGGTCCGGGATGCGACCGATTCCTTACAGGGGATGCGGGATCGGTTGCGCGCCGCCGTCATAGCAGCTGGGCGACTTCAAACACGGCATCGATGGTTCGGCCGTTCCAGTTGTATTCCAGATAGGCGGCGTGCTGGCAGTTTTTGACGATGGCCGTGCGCAAGGCCGCCAGGCATTCACCGCCCGGGTGGCGTACCGAGGGATACAGGATGCCGTGCGCCCCGTCGGCCCGCAGCTGCCGCCCGATGCCCTGGGCATGGCCATAGTCGTCGGGATCGACGATGCCGGGATCGGCCCGGCTGGCCTTGCGCAGGTCGACCGCCCGGCCTTGGGCGTCCACGCTGTAGAGCCGCATCTGCAGCCGCATGGACGGTTCCTGGGTGGCCGCCAGGAAGCGCGCCGAATGATGGCGGGTTTCGGCGATGGCGGTGTCGCGCGCGCGGGCGCAATAGAAGACGCCGTAACTGCCATCGCTGAAGCGGCTGCCCTGCGGGTTGAGATGGGTGAAGGCCGCCATGATGCAGGTGCTGCCGGGGCCGAACAGGCGTTCATCAGGCGGAACCAGGCTGATCTCGCCGACCTCGTCGCGGATGCGGTCGTTGGTCATGGCTTCCAGCGCGTAGAGGGCGTCGAAATCCTCGGGACTCGCCACGCGCTCGAACAGGCCGACGGATGGAAAGCGGCTGGGAATCACCCGCCACGCCGGGGTCCACGTCAGGCGTGTGGTCGGGTAGCTCAAGCCCAGCCGCCCCTAGGCCCAACCACCACGGCGGGCATCCAGGTACTGGCGCACCGCGACCAGGTCGGCGACGTTGCCGCCCAGCATGCGGTCGAGCGCGCTCCTGCCGCCGAAGAGCGGCGCGCTGTTGGGCTTCTTCACCCAGGCGTCGGCCGCCGCCACGGCTGGCAGCAGGATCTGCAGCGCCTTGTAGATGCCCAGCAGGTAGGACAGGCGCTCGAGGGTGTCGCGCTTGAGGTCGGCCGCCTCGGGTGCGGACTTCCACTTGAAGAAGGTCGAACGGCCGGGTGCACCCAGCAGCACCATCTGCTCGTCGGTGCTCAAGCCCCAATCGCGCGCGATGTTGAAGAAGGCGCGCAGGCCAGCGGCTGACAGGTCGCGGCTGCTGGGTTTGGGTGGGGCCTGGCGGGCGGTTGCCGGGTGTTGCATCTCTGTCTCGCGTCAGTATCTTTCTGAACTCACGATACAAGACTAGTCCATAAATGGACTATTGGCAATCACGGGCAGCCGGTACGGGACAGGGCTTAGTCTTTCCCTGCCTCTTCGTCCAGCTTCCTCAAATGCGCCAGCTTCTCGGCAATCTTGCCTTCGAGCCCGCGCGGAGTGGGCCGATACCAGGTCTGTTCTTCGATATCGTCGGGGAAGTAGCGTTCGCCGGCGGCATAGGCTTCGGGCTCGTCGTGGGCGTAGCGGTAGGCGCGGCCGTAGCCGAGTTCCTTCATCAGCTTGGTGGGCGCATTGCGCAGGTGGATGGGGACGTCGTTGGAAGGGTTGGACTGCACGAAGGCGCGCGCGGCGTTGTAGGCGACGTAGACGGCGTTGCTCTTGGGCGCGCAGGCCATGTAGAGGCAGGCTTCGGCCAGCGCGAGCTCGCCCTCGGGCGAGCCCAGCCGCTCGTAGGTTTCGACGGCATCGAGCGCCAGCCGCAAGGCGCGCGGGTCGGCCAGGCCGATATCCTCGCTCGCCATGCGGATCAGTCGCCGGCCGAGGTAGCGCGGGTCGGCACCGCCGTCGAGCATGCGCACGAACCAGTAGAGCGAGGCGTCGGGATCGCTGCCGCGCACGCTTTTGTGCAGCGCGGAAATCTGGTCGTAGAAATTCTCGCCGCCCTTGTCGAAGCGGCGCAGCGATTGGGCGAGCGCGTTTTCGACGAAAGCCGCGTCGACTTCCTTCACTTGGGCGGTGCGCGCGGCGGTGTCGAGCTGTTCCAGCAGGTTCAACAGCTTGCGGGCGTCGCCATCGGCGTAGGCGGCCAGCAGCGTGTCGACACCCTCGCCCAGCTTCAGATCGGGCAGTTCGGTCAGCGCGCGCCGCATCAGCTGGCCGAGTTCGTCGGGCGTGAGCGATTTCAGCACGTAGACCTGGGCGCGCGACAACAGCGCGCCGACGACTTCGAACGAGGGGTTTTCGGTGGTGGCGCCGATGAAGGTGAAGAGTCCGGATTCCACGTGCGGCAGGAAGGCGTCCTGCTGCGACTTGTTGAAGCGGTGGACTTCGTCGACGAACAGGATGGTGGTACGGCCGAGGGTCTGGTTCATGCGCGCGCGCTCGACCGCTTCGCGGATGTCCTTGACGCCCGACAATACGGCCGAGATCGCGATGAAGTCGGCGCCGAAGGCTTGCGCGGTCAGCCGCGCCAGCGTGGTCTTGCCGACGCCCGGCGGTCCCCACAGGATCATCGAATGCAGCTTGCCGGAATCGAAGGCGAGCCGCAGCGGCTTGCCGGGGCCCAATAAGTGCGTTTGCCCGACGACGTCGCAGGCGCTCAGCCAGCGGCGCGTGGGGGTCGTCGCGCGCAGGTTCGGGCGTGTCGGCCTGGAAAAGGTCTTGGGTGGACATTCGGGAATTGTAACGGGGTGAGCGGGCGAAACCAGCCACCATTCGGGCTGCTAGTGCGCGTGTCGAACGATCGACGCCCCTACCTCTTGGTTACATGCCCTTCGACAGGCTCAGGGCGAACGGGCTTAAAAACGTATGCTTTGAGTCACCCACACGCTTAACCACCGTTCGGGCTGAGCCTTTCGAAGCCTGTCCCGAGCCCTTCGACGTTGCTCAGGAGAGCCTTGCCGAAGCGGCCCTGCCCTGCCCCGACCACTCACTCCCCAATGACATCCGCCCCCTTCGGTGGCGTGAACTTGAAACGCGACGGCGCGATGGACGGATTGCGTACGAAGTGCGTCAGCTTGAGCGTGGTGTGCTGACCGAACTGGTCGAACAGTTCCATCTGCACCAGGGCGTCGCCCTTGAAACCCATGCGGATTCGCTCGAAGGTGGTGTCGCGGTTCTTGGGGGTGGCGTCCAGCCATTCCAGGCCGTCGCTCTCACCCGCGTTTTTCAGGCTGAAATATTTCTCGATGGCGTTGTCCCCGGCCAGCAGGGCGGCGGGCGTGCCGGCGATGACGTCGCCGAGCGGCTTGACGGTGACCTGGTCGAGGTCGATGTCGTACAGCCAGAGTTTGGCGCCGTCGCCGACGATCACCTGCTCGTAGGGCGCGTTGTAGTCCCAGCGGAACTTGCCAGGCCGGGCAAACGCCATCTGGCCGCTGGCCTGCTGGGTGATGCGGCCGTTCTTGTCGGAGACGGTCTGGACGAAATCGGCCTGGGCGGTCCTGGCGCCGGCAATGAAGGCTTTCAGGCGGTCGACGCCGCCGGCATGGGCTGCGCTGGCGACCAGCGCAAACAGCAGAAACAATAAACGCATGAAGGCTCCAAAAGAAAGTGCGCCACAAGGGCGCACTTTGCATGACTCTGCAGGATGACGAAAGTTTATTTCGTCTTGCAGGTTTTGATGCCAAACGGCAGGTAGGCCGGGCAAAATCCGAAGATGGCGGTCAACAGGACGACAAAGCCCACGATGCCCGCTGGAACCATCCAGTTCTCGGCGCCCGGCAAATTCGACATCGCATACCCAATGAGCGCGATCCCGACCACTGCGCGGACAATACGATCAACTCCACCGACGTTTTTTGCCATGCTTCCTCCTTTTGATTAAGTGAACGTGTGCGATTGCTCGCCCTGCCATGCCAAATAGACATGGAACTGACACGCAGGGCGAAGCTTAACGTAATTCACCCGATCAGCGGCACGATCAGCAACGCAACGATGTTGATGATCTTGATCAGCGGGTTGACGGCCGGACCGGCGGTGTCCTTGTAGGGATCGCCCACGGTGTCGCCGGTGACGGCGGCCTTGTGTGCCTCCGACCCTTTACCGCCAAAATTGCCTTCCTCGATGTACTTCTTGGCGTTGTCCCATGCACCGCCGCCGGTGGTCATGGAAATCGCCACGAAGATGCCGGTGATGATGGTGCCGAGCAGTACGCCGCCGAGCGCCTTAGGCCCGAGGATCAGGCCGACCAGCACCGGAACCAGCACCGGCAGCAGCGACGGCACGATCATTTCCTTGATCGCCGCCTTGGTCAGCATGTCGACCGCACGCGAATAATCGGGCTTGGCCGTGCCCGCCATGATGCCGGGGATTTCCTTGAACTGGCGGCGCACTTCGACCACCACCGAACCAGCTGCGCGGCCAACCGCTTCCATGCCCATCGCACAGAACCGATAGGGCACCATGCCGCCGATGAAGAGGCCGATGATGACCATGTGGTCGGACAGGTCGAACAGCGTGACGCCGCCGGTCTTGGCTTGCAACGCATGGGTGTAGTCGGCGAACAGCACCAGGGCGGCGAGACCGGCGGAGCCGATGGCGTAGCCCTTGGTGACGGCCTTGGTGGTGTTGCCCACGGCGTCGAGCGGATCGGTGATGTTGCGGATGCTCTCCGGCAAGCCGGCCATTTCGGCGATGCCGCCGGCGTTATCGGTGACCGGGCCGTAGGCGTCGAGCGCGACGATGATGCCGGTCATCGACAGCATGGCGGTCGCGGCGATGGCGATGCCGTACAGGCCAGCCAGCGCATAGGCGCCATAGATCGCCAGGCACACGGCCAGCACCGGTGCTGCGGTGGACTTCATCGACACGCCGAGACCGGCGATGATGTTGGTGCCGTGGCCGGTGGTCGAGGCCTGCGCGATGTGACGTACCGGCGCGTATTCGGTCGCGGTGTAGTACTCGGTGATGACGACCATCGCGGCGGTGAGTGCGAGGCCGATCAACGCGGCGTAATACAGGTTCATCGATGCGATCACCGAGCCGTCGTTCATCTGCAGGCCGTCGCCGATCAGCATCTGCGTCACCGGATAGAAGGCGATCAGCGAGAGTCCGCCCGCCACCGCGAGGCCACGATACAGTGCGTTCATGATCTTGCCGCCCTCACGCGCGGTGACGAAGAACGAACCGACGATGGAGGCGATGATCGACACCGCGCCCAGCGCCAGCGGATAGATCACCGCACCGCTGCCGGCCTGGCTCGCCATCAGCACGCCCAGCAGCATGGTGGCGATCAGGGTCACCGCATAGGTCTCGAACAGGTCGGCTGCCATGCCGGCGCAGTCGCCGACGTTGTCGCCGACGTTGTCGGCAATCACCGCCGGGTTGCGCGGATCGTCCTCGGGAATGCCGGCTTCGACCTTGCCCACCAGGTCGGCGCCGACGTCCGCGCCCTTGGTGAAGATGCCGCCGCCGAGACGCGCGAAGATGGAGATCAGCGAGCCGCCGAAGCCGAGGCCGACCAGCGAGTGGATCGCGCCTTCAGACGTCGCGCCCATCGCGGTCAGCACGGCGTAGTAGCCGGCCACGCCCAACAGGCCCAGCCCGACCACCAGCATGCCGGTGATGGCACCGCCCTTGAACGCGACGTTGAGCGCCGCATTGAGGCCGTGCGAAGCCGCTTCGGCGGTACGGACGTTGGCACGCACCGACACGTTCATGCCGATGAAGCCCGCCGCGCCCGAGAGCACCGCGCCGATCAGGAAACCGATCGCGGTGTGCGCCCCGAGTGCCAGCCACAGTGCGACGAACAGCACCGCGCCGACCATGGCAATGGTGGTGTATTGACGGTTGAGGTACGCTTGCGCGCCCTGCTGTACCGCCAACGCGATTTCCTGCATGCGTGCATTCCCGGCCGGCTTTTTCAGAATCCAGCCGATCGATATCACGCCATATACCAAAGCCAGCACTGCGCTGGCCAAGATCCACATCAACTGCGTCTCCATCACAACTCCTTTATCGTTTTACTACGCACCAAAACAAAACGGCAGCTTGCGCTGCCGTCGACCTATTTACCCATTGCCAGCCCACCCTCGAACCGTGTACCGGGCTCGAACCCGAAGATCCGGTCAAGCTCAAGGTCCCGGATGAGCTGATCGACCGCCTCCTGCCCATGCTCACGCTGCACCTCGGACAAGATCAGCTTGGCCGAATTGCCGTTGTAGAAGCCGCCGAAATCGGCCTGTACCTTGAGCAGTTGTTTTGCGCGGTCGAGTGTCATGTTTGTGGGTGAGGGGTTAGGCATGAGGCGCATACCGCAGCAATGCTGGCTTTGCTCCTCACCTCTCCCTCCTCACCGCCTATCAGAGTTTGAACGTGGGCAGCTTCTTCGCCACCGCAATGTTCTTCAGCGTCACATACACCGGCAGGCCATCCTTGTATTTCGGATAGTCCTCGCCCTGGATCAGCGGCGTCAGATAGCGCTTGCACTTGGGCGTGATACCGAAGCCATCCTTGGTGATGAAGTCGCGCGGCATGAACTTCTCGACGTTGGCGACCTTGGACAGCGGCGCCATGCCGATCTTGTACTTGTAGGGGCTGTCGGACAGGCGGTCGACCGTCGGCATCACCGAGTTGTGGCCCTTGACCGCGAGTTCGACCGCCTTCTTGCCGAGTTCGTAGGCCTGCTTGACGTCAGTCTTCGAGGCGATGTGGCGCGCAGCGCGCTGCAGGTAGTCGGCGACGGCCCAGTGGAACTTGTGGCCGAGCGCGTCCTTGATCATGTTGGCGACCACCGGGGCGGCGCCGCCCAGCTGGGCATGGCCGAAGGCGTCACGCGTGCCCTGCTCGGCGAGGAACTTGCCGTCCGGGTAGTGGCAGCCTTCGGACACCACCACGGTGCAGTAGCCGTGCTCCTTCACCAGCTTGTCGACGCGGGCGAGGAATTTCTTCTGGTCGAATTCGATCTCGGGGAACAGGATCACGACCGGAATGCCGTGGTCCTCGACCAGGCCACCGGCGGCGGCAATCCAGCCGGCGTGGCGGCCCATGACTTCAATCACGAACACCTTGGTCGAGGTCTTGGCCATCGAGCGCACGTCGTAGCTGGCTTCCAACGTGGACACGGCGATGTACTTGGCGACCGAGCCGAAGCCGGGGCAGCAGTCGGTGATCGGCAGGTCGTTGTCGACGGTCTTCGGCACATGGATCGCCTGGATCGGGTAGCCCATCGCCTCGGACAGCTGGCTGACCTTGAAGCAGGTGTCGGCCGAATCGCCGCCGCCGTTGTAGAAGAAGTAGCCGATGTTGTGCGCCTTGAACACCTCGATCAGGCGCTCGTATTCGCGCTTGTTGGCTTCCAGCGACTTGAGCTTGAAGCGGCAGGAGCCGAACGCGCCCGACGGCGTGGTGCGCAGCGCGGCGATCGCGGTGGCGGATTCCTTGGTGGTGTCGATCAGGTCTTCGGTCAGCGCGCCGATGATGCCGTTGCGGCCGGCGTAGACCTTGCCGATCTTG